>JAGLCW010000219.1 GCA_023146045.1 Caldisericia bacterium | reverse complement strand
CCATTGACGTGTACCGTAACGGGTGTTGTTAACTTGTAACACAAGACTGAAATCTTTCCCAAAATGTTCATCACGTCGTGTGGGTTCCATATCCATAAACTGCCAATTAGCATAACTGCGCTGTTGGTAGTTAGTGTCTATAACACATTGTGTCGCGCTAAATAAATCATGGTAATCATTAATTATGTATGGACCTTGAGTGTTATTGTTTGATATTGGATCAATGCAATATCTTGTAATTCCATCAATCTCAACTCCATAACGCTTACAAACTGCATCATTATATGCATCTTCGTGATATGGATTTGGTGTCACTATGGTTGTAATAGAAGAATTTCCATCAATAGCAATTATCTCCAAATCTCTATCGCTTAAATCATACAATGGAGATTCTGGATGTGTAAATGGATTAATTCTGGAATCGTGGAATGTCCCGTCTGGATCAAACCATAATTGTCCAGAAGAATCAAGAACAACAAACCACTCATCATATTCTTGCGATTTACCACCAGCTGGGACAACTGAAAGAAAAACACTTGTCCACGCAACAGGCATAACATCTGTTGATACTGGTTTTATTTCGCTAGAAGATGAAGAAAGTTTAGATTCTCCATTTTGAGCAGGAAAATTGTATTTGTATTCATATTGCAAGCCCCTAGAGTCTTCCACAGAAGTCACTGCTTGAACAGAAGCAAATGTCTCCATATAAGCCACTGCTTGCGCAGCATTAGGCATAGGATATCCCGAGTAAGATCTCCCCCAAACAGGCATATCTGAACTTGTTTGCCATGGGAACATACGAGCTGGATACAAAGGTAACCCATCTCGGTCAAAACCAACTTTTACAAAACGGTTCGCTATAAAAGTTGCGGGTTGATTTCCGTCGGCACCCTTTACTGAAGATACTTTTGCAGTAAAAGCAGTAAAAGAAGTCAATAACATAAAACAAACAACCAAACAGGAGATTAATTTCCTCATAACGAGTCCTCCTACCATAAAAAAATCAAATTCAAGACTCAAAAATCCAATGATACATTTAAATGATAGTATAGTTTTTATTCTTCAATCCGCAAAAATTTTTCTACACTAAATAACTCTTTGTACCCATCTTCGTTTCTTGAAAACATACACTATCATTATTAGATTCACAATAAACGCTACCGTAAAAGAATACCATATCCCATTCATTCCGCAATACAGTGGAAGTAAATATAAAAGTGGTATTTGAAAAAACCAAGTTGAAATAGTTGTTATATAAAGCCCAACTTTTAAGTACCCAGTACCCAACAAAGGAGCATTGTATATCATATTTTGTGAAGCAATTATTTGGTTAAATGTAAATATTAACAGCGGAATAACTGATGATGCTATAACAACTGGGTCTTTTGAAAATATAGAAAGGATTTCTGTTGGCATTAAAACTGTAACAATCAAAAATGCTACAGTAATCCCTAAAGCAATTAATGAAGCATATTTTGCTGCTTTTACTGCTCTGCTTGGCTTTTCTGCTCCAACATTTTGCCCAACAATAGTTGATGTTGCAAAAGAAAGTCCAGCAATTGGCATGTTTATGAAGCCAGTAATTCTGCTAACAACAGTAAACGTAGCAACACTCGCCATTCCAAAAAAAGATATTTGTTTCATTACTAAAGAATTTGCGATACTTACAAGCACTTGCTTTAATCCGGTTGGTGAACCAATTTGCAATATTCTTTTCATTAGATGAAAATTTGGTTTAACAAAATCTTTCAGAGAAAATGAAAGTATTGTTTTTTTTGAAGTATATACGTACATCCCAACAATGAATAAATAGAGTTGAGAAATTGCTGAAGATATTGCAACCCCGGCTATGCCAATTGACTTAAAAGGACCAATACCCAAAACTAATATTGCATTCATTGTTAAATTAACAATCAATCTACCCATCATTAAGTACATTGGGGTGATAGCATCTCCAGCAGCTCTTAGTCCTGTATTAAATGTATAGCCAGTGTTTTGAAATGGAATAACAAAACACATAATTGATCCATAAATAACAGCCATGTCAAGTGCGCTACCTTCTGCACCTATAAGAGATAGCAATGGTTTTAGAAATATTAATATTGGAATAGTGAAAACAATAGATCCAACAAGTTTTAAAAGTAGTGTTTGTGCTACTGCATATCCAGCGCTTTTTGAATTACCTTTTCCATAGTGTTGAGAAATAACGCAAATTGAACCATTACCGACAATACTATTGAAAAACTGAAGATACATTTGTAATACAGCAAATATCCCGATAGCGGCTTGAGCATCTGTACCAATGGATTTCAAAAAAAATACATCAGTTAAACTAGTTAGTGACTGGAATAACATGGCCAGCATTGCTGGCCATGAAAGCTTAAGTAATGCTGGCAAAATTGGTTTTACAATTAGTTCTGGTTTTTTTATATCAATTCCCAGATTTTTACTCCGGTTTAAATTCAAATTCGCAGTATTTACATTTTAATATAACGGGTTTTTTTGATGTAACAAAAAACTCTGCCGCGTAACCTTCAGTGTTAGTAATACATCTTGAATTTATACAAGAAACAACCCCTTTTATTTCATCGGGAATACTTGGTTTAATCTTCTTTATAATCTTCCCATCTTTTATGATATTGATTGTAATGTCTGGAGCCAACATCGAAAGATATGTTGAAGTTTCTTCATCCAAAGTATAGTCTTGGATTTTAACCATATCTTTTTTTTCACATTTTGACGATGGCATATTCATGAAGATAATTGTTGCTTCAGTTCCAATATTTTGTTTTTTTAAAATTTCAAAACACCTAAAACCCATACCTGCCGGCAAATGGTCAATTACTGTACCATTTTGAATAATGTGCACATCTTTCATTATACTACCCCCAATAACATAGCGATTAATGCCATTCTAACAGGTACTCCGTTGTATGCTTGCTGAAAATACAATGCTCTTGGATCTTTATCTACATTGGGTGTAATTTCACCAACTCTTGGTAGAGGATGAAGAATTATTGTGTCTTTTTTTGCTTCTTCCATAGTTTTTTCACTAAGGACATAGCTCCCACGATATTTTAGGTATTCCATTTCACCAAGTCTTTCCCTTTGAACACGGGTCATATAAACAACATCAGACAACCCTATGTATTCTTTTAGGTCATGGGAAACAGAAGGTATTACATTCATATCTTTTTTTAGTTGGTTCGTTATATAATCAGGCATTTCAAGTCCTGGAGGAGATGCAAAATACAATTTAGCTCCAAGTCTTGCCAACGCAATTGCTAAAGAATGAGTTGTTCTTCCAAATTTTAAATCACCTGAAATCAATACTTTTAGGTTTTCAAATTTTCCTTTTTCTTTTCTTATTGTGAAAAGATCTAGTAAACATTGCGTTGGGTGTTGGTGTCCGCCATCGCCTGCATTAATAATTGGAACGTGGGAAAATTGTGATGCCACTCTCGCAGAACCTTCATTTGGATGCCTTAGCGTAATGATATCTGAGTACCCAGCCACAGTTCTTATTGTATCAGCTAAGCTTTCTCCTTTTGAAACAGAAGAACCAGAAGCACTAGAAAATCCTAATACGGATCCTCCAAGCCTCATCATAGAAGATTCAAACGACAGTCTAGTTCTCGTTGAAGGTTCATAAAACAATGTTGCTAGAATTTTACCTTTACACAAGTCACAAGTTTTTTTCTTATCTAAAATCTCTTTCATTGAATCTGCAACGTTAAACAAGTCAAACATCTGATCTGTAGACAAATCGCTGATGTTAATCAAATTTTTTAAACATTTTGCCATAATTCCTCCTCAACGATAAGAATGAAATATTAAATCTTAACAATACATTTTACATTTCATTTAAGTATTTAAAATCATTAATATGAAAAAGAAAAATTTATTAACACCAAAAAAAATATGTATTTCTCATTCTTACGCGGACTTCGATGCCATTGCAACAACAATTGCGGCTACGAAACTATATCCTGGTTCAATCCCCGTAATAAACCAGTCAACAGAGAACGAGGTACAAAGATTTTTAGCAATTTACAAAGATTACTTTAATTTTGTTCAACTACAGGACATTTCATTTGAAAATATTGAACAGATTGTACTAACTGATACTCAAGACATTGAAAAAATTAGACCTCTACAAGTTGAGTTAAAAAAACGCGATATTGAAATCATTATTTACGATCATCACCCATTAGAAGTCCATGAAGAATCAATAAAAGTTATAGTAAAGTACTATGGTGCCGCCATGACACTGCTTTACGAAAAACTCAAAAGAAAAAGAATACAATTCAATCCAATTGAAGCTACTCTATTCATTATTGGAATCTATGAAGACACTGGATCACTTACGTTCCCTTCAACTACTCCAAAAGATTTAGAAGCTGCAGCATTTTTTCTTAAAAACGGTGCAAAACTTAACATCATATCGGAATTCATTTTCCCTCCTTTGCAAGATAATCAAAAAAAACTCTTTGCTTTATTGCTAGAATCAATTGCTACATATTCAATCAAAGGAGTGCAACTTGCCATTGCAGCGGTTAATTTTTCAAAATACGTAAATGGTATTTCATTTCTTGCTCATAGATTAATGGTTTCTGTAGACGTAGATGTACTATTTGTAATTGTTAAAAGCGGCAACAAAACAATTATTGTTGCTAGATCTGAAGATGACAACACAATACCTGTTGGAAGCATAATGGAATCCATTGGTGGAGGTGGCCACCCTCAGGCTGGTTCTGCTTTTATTAAAAATGACGAAAAATCTTTAGACGAATGGACAATGATACTGTTAAGACTTGCAAAAAACGAATGTAAAATCAGCAAATTGGTTGAAGACTATATGAGTTCTCCAGTAAAAGTAATTAATGACTCCTCAGTGGCAGGAGAAGCATTAAAAATTATGCTAAGGTATGGGCATACTGGATTACCTGTTGTAAACAAGAATAAACTGGTTGGAATTTTATCTCGCAAAGATATTGAAAGAATTACAGATGAAAAACTATTAAGTAGATCAGTAAAATCATACATGACTAAAAACGTCTTTTGGGTTTCACCAGAAAGTTCACTTAAAGAAGTAGAAAATCTAATCATTAACAAAAATATTGGTAGACTTCCAGTAATTTTTAACCACAAAATTGTTGGTATCCTTACAAGGTCAGACTTACTTCGAGCGCTTTATGGTTTTACAAAACCATCTGTAAATGAACAAATGCATCACATACAACTACCGACAAGAATAAAAATGAATCAATGGTTGGAATCATATTTGCCTACAGATCATCTCAAATTGATTCGCCAAATAGGAAATATTTCGGAAACTTTAGACAAAAGAGCTTTTCTTGTTGGTGGATGTGTCCGCGATCTACTTCTTAACCATCCCTGCAATGATTATGATATTTTAATTGAGGGCAATGCTTTTGAATTAGCAGGTGAGTTGGAAAAAAAAATTCCTTGCAAGGTTATTAAAAATCCAGAATTCCATACTGCAAAAATTATTTTCCAGAATAGTGTTGTCATGGATTTAGCAAGCACAAGAACAGAGTATTACGAACACCCCGCAGCGCTACCTACCGTTTCTAGTGGTTCATTGAGAGAGGATCTTTATAGGCGAGACTTCACTGTTAATTGTATGGCTATTAGCCTGGAACCAAAAAGATTTGGAACATTAATTGATTTTTACCATGGATATGATGATCTTAAACATAAAAAGATTAGAATTCTACACAATTTAAGCTTTCTTGAAGATCCTTCAAGAATATTCCGTGCGATAGTCTATTCTTTACGATATTCATTTAATTTAGAAGAACAAACATATGAAGCAGCAATAAATGCTATGAATTCTGGAATATTTAAAAATACTTCTAGATATAGGGTTTTATCCGGCTTTATTCAAATGTTATCTGAATCATTAGACATAGTGAAAACAATGAAGATGGTTGAAAAACTGAATGCGCTACAAGTTTTATCGCAAGATATTGTTTTAAGCGAAGCAATACTCTATTCACTGAACAGAAGCAAAAGGATTTTTGACGATTTTTTTTCTGCACCGAAATGGGTACTTTACATACTATTGTTAACAATTTCGCTTCCAGAACAGGAAGTTTCCAAAATTTACACTCGTTTCAAAGTTAACAACAAAACTCTAACAATGGTTACAAGAGTTCGTAGTTCCTATCTCCTTCTTGACAGTAAATTAGAAGAAGTTCTAAAAGACTCACAGATTTTTAGATTATTAAAAAACTACTCTGATAATGAATTAGGAGCCTTTCTTTGTTTGTTTTCAATAAAACCTAGAAAAAAAATTCTTAGGTATCTAAACAATCTGAAAGGCATAACGTTATGCCTTT
>JAGLCW010000218.1 GCA_023146045.1 Caldisericia bacterium | reverse complement strand
GAGTTGACGTAACAACTGGTTCTGAGTCACCAATAATTTTTTCTTTTGAGAATAGATTAAAGTCCATAATATCTTTATCTCTTGGAGAATCATCACCAATATCTTTTTTGGCATCAAATATACTATCAGCCGTAGTCATTTTAACATCACGATCAAGTGTTTTACTGTGATACAAGAAATTATCACGAGCCGGTAAACTATCGTGTTGAAACATTAAATCAACAATAATTGCTTTTTCTCCTGAACCAAAGTCTTCACTTAATATAACTGAATCTCCTTTGTTGTTATACCCTATTTCTGCATCATAAGTACCAACTATTTTATTTGTAGTCTTTTCCATAATTTTATAATGCTCTACTTTTCCATAAAAACCTTTATGCTTTCTAACATCAGCAATAACAGTATTTTTTGGAGGAACAATATATGTTGCAATATGTTTTTGCACTGGTATTTTATTTATAAATTTCTTTTTTGTGTAGAAATCATATATTTTTGTAGCATCTTCAAATTCCAATAAAAACTTTGCTTTCATTTCCGTGTAGTTACCTTTTGGCATAATCATGTCAAGATCATGTAAGTCACCAGTTCCTGTACGATATACAGTTCCTTGTGAAGATAATGCAACAGAACCAGTGAGAATAGAATCAGGAAAGACTGTTTGTATCTTGTTTAGTACTTCAGAACCAGTTTTATTTGTTTTAAATGTAGTTTCTGGATCAACCCTGCTAAACCCATCGCGAGGAACAAGGCTTATTGATTCTTTATTTTGTCCTTCATGGAAGTTTTCTGATACTTTATTTATCATATCCATCATAATCTTCTTATCTTTTGGATCAACATTTTTAAATACATTTCGAATGTATTCCCATAGTTTTTCTATAATATTTTGATACTTATCTTTCTTTTTCCCACCTTCACGAGTAGAGAAATCTTCACCCATTTTTTCAGCAAGAAATTCTTTTGCATCAGCACGATTAATTTTTTTAGTTTTCATAATATACTTGATAACATTATCCATATATTGAGTATTCTCAAGCATATTGATATAGATATGTGCATATTCATGTGGAACAGTATCTATTCCGGCATCACTAGAATAACGAATAGCCATACCAAGTGCCATACCTAATGCTTTTTTACCATCAGTATCTTGTATGCTTTTAATTTGTTTAGCTGTTATATTAGGATATAGCTTTTGTAATTTAGCTAGAACACGATCAAACACTTCTTCGTTATCCAATATAGATTCCATATTTGTATCATGTTGATACTCTGGTTCTGGATTGTCATCAGCATAAAGCTTTTGAAACTTTAATTTATCATCAAGATCCGTAATTGATTCTAATGATTTATTGAAGATTTCTTTTGGTATTCCAGAAAAAGTACCTTCAAATATGCGACCAAATTCCATTGCTTTAGCTAAAGTAAATGAATCAATTGGAGATGACTTTTCAAGTGTCTCGAATTTATCATTTTCAATATGCTTTAAAATTTCTGTTTTAGTTGTACCATCTTGCATCTTATTCATATCAATTTGAAGCAATAGTTCTGGAGTAAGCCAATCCATGTTATTTAATACAACATTATCGGCATCAAGTCTTTGATCCTTGACTTTTCCTGTATATGCTTTATCAAGTATGCCAGGAAGTCTTTTGGCAAAATCATATATATCTTTAAACGGTTTTCCTTCAAACTTAAATGTTTTATCTAGAACAGTTTTAGCTACTGCGTTAGATTGCTTAGAACCAGTGTTGTATGCTTTATCCATCCAATCACTAAGTTCTTGATATGTTTTCTTGCCTATAGCACTTACAAGTATCTGTTTGATTCTTTGTAGTTGTGGTTCGGTTAATGTATCTATTTTCTTTTGTAGAGAATCAGGAGTTTGATTTTTCATAATAATAGATGACATTAGAATTTTTAAAGGCTGTGCTGGTATAGCATCTTTCTTTTGTTTTTCTAGTGCTTTATCTACTGCCTCTTTTAAGACTTCTTGAGTAATTTTTCCTTCTGTAGTTTTTTGTTTATATTGATCATGCATTACTTTTCGGGTAGATGCAAATGCACCTAAGCTCATACCTGTTGTAACTTCTATAATGCTAAATAATTTTGTTTCAGTATTATATTGAACTAGCAAATCAAAATTAGGATATCTTTCATCTTTAAATTCTTTAACGTATCTTTTACTGCCTGTATCACGAACAGTTGATTCAGTCCATCCATTACCTTCTGATACAACAACTTCAACAGTTTTCGTTGGAGGACTCATGAGATCATTTTTCGTAGCAATTACTTCCCATGTACCTTTTTTGTTTTTCATTGTATTCATATTAAATACAACAGGAAATTTCCAACCTTCAGGCTTTATTCTAACATAATCTCTTCCAAGAACTTCAATATCAGATTCATCATATGAATATTCTGTTTCTTCATCTTTATTTATATTGAATAAAGTAAAATATTCATCTGGATCTATAATCTTTTCAGATGTCATATTGTCAGGAAGAGATGAATTGTTTTTTTCAATTACTGGATTAATTACTGGTTCTTGTACTGCAGTCTCAGGAACAATAGGACCAGAATTTCCTTCAGAAGCAATATCTATAGAACCGGACATATTATCAATCTGTGCTTTCTGAGTTTCTTTTGCAAGAAATTCATGTGCAAGTTCCGTAGCAATTTCTTTAGACATTCCCGTTTTTTTAACTATCTCTTTGATTTTCACTTCAACATCTATAATTTCACAAGCCATATCAGTCCTTTGTTATTTACAGTTCATTATATTTTCAACTATTTGACGAGCTTCATAGTTGCTTTTGATTTTACTATTATAGCCTAAATCTTTTGGACTAAAGACAAGAATTCCATTTTCCAATCTAGATTTATATCCATTATTTAGTAGATAATTCTGTAATTGATACTTTGATTTTTCATGTTGCAAATCTTTTGTAAACTTGCCTTTCTTTTTACTGTTAATCTGATAAAAGTATTTAATCAATGCACCATCGGTTAATTTTAGTCTTCCTACACTATTCATTGTTGTTTGAAAGTCTAAACTTATTAACTCTAATACAAACGATGCATCTTTCTTTATTGCTTTATCAATATTCTTGTAGTCAGACACTAATTGTCCATTTTGTTTTACGGCATTGCCATCACGGCCAAGTACAGTAATCACTGATGTCTTATCATAAGAACCAGAGTTATGAAGGCTGATATCTTCATATATGCTTCGTAAAGCTGTATTTTTTTCTGCACCGATCAGATAAGATGTTTTAAATGTTGATTTGAAAGCAAGTTCCATCCCATTCTTGACTGTCTTGATATGATCATTGTTATATTCGTATGGTGTATCACCAAGTCTATATACTTTTTCATTGAGGTATCTAATGTTGTTTGCAATATTTTTTCGTGCAACTTTTTGCAGAAATAATTCTATTCCTTTAGTATCTACAGATTCATATTCCGATTTAAGATTACCAACTGCTTCCGGTGTAGTATCAGATATCGCTGCATGAGCAATGAACCATTCATGTCCAGATAAATTCTTGTGTCTTGTACTTAGAAATGAATCAACAGACTTAATATGTTTCATGATCTCCATAATAGGCAAAAACAATCTATCACTTTCTGATTTAAAATCAGCACCAGATACAGATGCTTCATATGTTTTAAATTCTTGAGAAAGTTTTGTATTTTTAACTTCAGTATTTAGTTTTGTTCCACCTTTTACAGCAAGTTTTTCATTTGCAATAATATCAATAAGTTTATAGTTGTTTTTCTCGATAGGAACAAATTCAGTAGTCAAATTAGGCATTATAAATGAATTTTTTGCAGGCACAATATTTGTACCATGTACTCGTTCATTGAATTTTTTAATCTGTTTTGAACCAATGATTTCATATTCTATTTTAAATGCACTGATAACTTGTTCGCTTTGTTTTCCACGTTCACCTTTTGAATATTTCTTTTTATGAACTTCAGTAACAGTCATCGTTTCATCAACAATTGTTTTAACAACAGTTTTCATTACTTCACGTTCTTTTGTTGAACGATTGTTTTGCCAATAAACTTCTTTAATAATTTGATCACCGTTGTCAAATATTTTTTCCAAAATATCCACATTTGATCCATCTGTACTTTTTCCATCAAAAACAAGAGTACCATTATATTGACCTTTGTTCATGTAAAGTTTTGGAGATCTAACGTATAAACCTATTTCCTTTCCATTCTGATATGAATATGTATAATTTTTTATTGTAATTTCTTCAGATGATGACATTCTTCGTTGTATATTATCAAATTCTTTTTGTGCATCTTTGTCTCCGTTTTTGATTTGTTTCATTAAATCACCAAGCATAAAGTCTAGTTTCTTGATATTATCACCCAAGATGTTACGTTGGCTGTTTTGTTCAAATATTTTAGTGTTGTAGACTCTATTTGATTCGTTCACGTTTTCTGGATGAGATGCCTGTACAACAGCATC
>JAGLCW010000217.1 GCA_023146045.1 Caldisericia bacterium | reverse complement strand
TATCAATCGACCTGAGAGATTCCTGGTTCATGTATCTTCTTCCCGATATCCAATCCTCATGCTGCTCCAGTAAAACCATACCAACAAGCCTGATCACAGAGTCCCTGTTGGGAAAGATTCCCACTGTTCTTGTCCTTCGTTTGACCTGAGAGTTAAGGTTCTCCAGAGGGTTGTTAGTTCTGATCTTTCTCCAGAATACAAGAGGGTATTGAGTGAAAGCCAGCACCTCCTCACGGGCGTTATCAAGCATATCAGTCAGCTGTGCATGTTCAGAGCTGAGTCTGTCTGCTACCTTGTTGTACTGATCCCAGGCAGTTTCACTGTCGGTCTCTGCAGTAACACTCCTGAGCAGGGCAATAGCCTTTCCCTGAGCCTTCCTGGGTAACTTGGACAGTACGTTCCTGCTGAAATGGGTATAGCAACGGTTCCATGTGGAGCCCGGTAGCACAGAGGCTATTGCCTTCTTCAAACCGGGATGAGCATCGGAGGTTACATGGCGTACTCCATTAAGACCACGCTCAACCAAGCCCATCAGGAACAGTCTCCAGGCTGTCTCATCCTCAGAGGTGAATACATCCACCCCAAGGATCTCTCTGGTTCCTTCATCGTTAACTCCAACAGCAATCACTACTGCAACATTCTCTACACTCCCAAACTCACGGCACTTTACCATGGTGGCGTCCAGCCAGAGGAATCTGTAAGGACCATTCTGTAAAGGGCGTGTACGAAATGCCTGTACCTTTTCATCAAGGCTCTTAGCCATCTCTGATACAGTGCTCTTGGAGATTCCATCAATACCCAGTGTTTTAACCAGACGATCCATCTTTCTGGTGCTTACACCGCTTACCCATGCTTCACTGATAACCTGTACCATGGCTCTCTCTGAACGCTTTCTGGACTCAAGCAACCAGTCTGGATAGTAGCTGCCCTTCCTGAGTTTTGGAATATCAAGACCAAGAGTACCTGCTCTGGTATGCAAAGCTCTGTTGGGCCGATATCCGTTCCTGGAGTTCATCCGGTCGGGAGACCTCTCTCCGTATTCTGCTCCACAGACTGCATCAACATCCGCATTCATAAGCAGTTCAATCATATACCCCAGCATCTCTTTAAGTACATCTGTGTCTGTTTCCTCAAGCTTCTTGCGAAGAACGTCCATTTGTGTGATATTTTTCTTGGCCAATGCATTATCTCCTTTACGGTTAGGCACGTTTTGGTTGACATGCCTAAAATGCATTGGTCGCTATAATTTCTCAAGACCTTCATACACCACTATCACGGACTCTACT
>JAGLCW010000216.1 GCA_023146045.1 Caldisericia bacterium | reverse complement strand
TGGATCAAAAAACAAATTTTCGAAACACATTGCATAAAATGACCAGCTTTTGCTTTTTGCATGCAACCCATTACCGAGTTATTAATATGTGCAAATCTTTCGAATATATTTGAAAAACCAGAATCACTAATATAATGTTAAAAACGTGAATATTTACACGTTTTATGTGTAAATAATGTGATGAGGTGATTGTGTGAAACGATTAGTTATGAAAAAGCTATATTCATGGAAGGTTTCTCGGTACAGAAAACCGTTGATATTGAACGGCATAAGGCAAGTTGGTAAAACTTGGTTACTTCGTGAATAAAACCAGAAACCACATTGATTGTTTTTGATGAGATTCAAGAGTGCAACGAAGCTTTAAATACACTGAAATACTTTTGTGAAAACGCACACAATATCATGTAACATGTGCTGGGTCTCTTCTTGGTGTTTCACTGAGTAAACCAAATTCTTTTCCTGTTGGTAAAGTTGATTTCTTAAATGTAATGCCCATGACGTTTTCGGAATTCCTAATTGCCAATGGAGATGAAAATCTTTATCAATACATAAGTAATATTGCTACACTTGAAACTATTCCTGATGCTTTCTTTAATCTATTGTGTGAAAAATTAAAGATGTATTTTGTGACAGGTGGAATGCCTGAATCTGTGAGTGCTTGGACTGAAAGAAGAAGTGTTGAAGCGGTACAGCAAGTACTCAGTGATATTATAAGTGCATATGAACGTGATTTTGCAAAACACCCTGATACAAAAGACTTTCCAAAAATTTCATTATTATGGCATTCTATACCCTCACAGTTAGCAAGAGAAAATAAAAAATTTCTATATGCTGCTCTGAAAAGCGGCGCAAGAGCCAGAGAATATGAGAACACATTGCAATGGTTATGTGATTCTGGTTTAGTCTACAAGATATTTAGATGTTTAAAGCCTGGATTGCCACTTTCAGCATATGATGATCTTGGAGCGTTTAAACTCTATTTGCCTGATGTAGGAATTCTAAGGAAGCTATCATTGTTGTCACCAGTAGCTTTTGGGGAAGGCAACAGGCTTTTTGAGGAATTCAAGGGTGCATTGACAGAAAACTATATCTTGCAAGCAATGCATAATCAGTTTGAAGTTCCATTAAGATATTGGAAAAGTGATCCGCGCAACGAAGTTGATTTCATTCTGCAAAGAGAAAATGCTGTGATTCCAATTGAGGTGAAATCACAAAAAAGTGTTTCTGAAAAAATTCAAATTAAAATGTAAAAATGGTACAATTGAGCGTAGCATTATTCGAAGATTTTTTGTTTTTTTAGGTTTGTACTAAGGAGTTTACTTGGTGAATATACATTTGTTAACAAAATTACCTCCATCAGTTGATTTAGAAACAAAACAGATTTTGAAAAAATGTTCCCAAGCAAATCGTTGTCTTGCTGAGTTAAAAGGATTATCTGGGACAATTCCTAATCAAAACATCTTGATTAACACTCTTTCAATTCAAGAAGCAAAAGATAGCTCCGAAGTTGAAAATATCATTACAACTCATGATGAGTTATTTAAGGAAGAGCTTTTTGCTGAGTATCTTTCGAATGCTTCTGCAAAGGAAGTAAGATATTATACCATAGCTCTAAAAAGAGGTTTTGAGCTGGTAAGCAAAAACAGGCTTCTAACAAATAACATGATTATTGAGATTCAGTCAGAGTTGGAGAAGAATAAAACAGGTTTTAGAAAGATGCCAGGGACAGAACTTAAAAATCCTAGAACAGGTGAAACTATATATGTTCCACCTCAAAATGAAGAAGATATCAAAGATTTAATGCAGAATCTGGAATGTTACTTGAATGATGACGATATTTCAAACATTGATCCTTTGATTAAAATGGCTGTAATACATTACCAGTTTGAGAGTATTCATCCATTCTACGATGGAAATGGTAGAACAGGAAGGATTATCAATATTCTTTATCTTGTTCAAAAAAATCTTTTGAATATTCCAGTCTTATACTTAAGTCAATACATTATTGAACACAAAAGTGATTATTATCATCTCTTACAGGGAATTCGTGATAACAACAATTGGGAAGAATGGATTCTTTATATGTTGGATGGAATAGAGAAGACTTCTATTGAAACCATTAAAATAATCCAGGAAATTCAACAGTTGATGATGGACTATAAGCATAGGATTAGGAAAAGTTATAAATTCTACAGTCAAGATTTACTCAATAATTTATTCTGTCATCCTTATACAAAAATTGAGTTTGTCCAGCGTGATTTGGGTGTAACACGTAAAACAGCAGCCAAATATTTAGACGAGTTATCAGTTGGTGGTTTTCTACAAAAAGAAAAGATTGGAACCAACCATTTTTTTATCAATAAACCTCTATACGAGTTATTTACAAAAAACCATGGGTAAAAAAACGTAATATTTACCCATAAGGCGACTATAATGGGTAAAAAATAGAATAATTTACCCATAAGCTGAACTTCTCAGATAAATTTCTCAAAGCTAGACATTCACTTTGTAAAGCTCGAAGATACGGTCGATTGTTAATCATTACCAAAATGAGTCATAATCCCATGTTCAAGGGCGCTTTCGTACATTTCCCGGAGTGCCTTCTTCGCGACTTCACCGAAACCTATTGGCATAGAAGTCATAAAGCTGTCGTAAATGATTTTGTTCTTGAAGGGCAACAATACTGTTTCTAATTGTACAGGTATTTCTCGCTGCATGGCATCCGACAGCGACCGTCTAATTCCCTTTGTGCCATAAAGTCTGTCCTCTTTTTGCTCGCTTACGCCGATTAACACGGCGTATTCAGGTGTGTAATCTACTAAAAAGAACATTCCCTTTTTGTGGTGATCACGCCAGGCCTTCAAAAGCTCGATTTTTTCATTTGAGAGTGCTACAGCGTTTAAATAATCGTCTATCAATTCCGGATTTTTCCACAATATTTCGCGTACTTTATAAACTTCCTCGTCGCTGATCGGATTGGGGTAAACCGGCTTTATTGTTGCGCTGATCACTTTTTTTCTCTCGTTGACAAAGCCCATTAAACCATACCAGGTTTCATAAAACAGTGTGCATTCGCTTCTTGAAAGCTGTGCTGTTTTGGCTTTCTCGGTCAGGTAGCAGCATTTTTTATACTTCTTACCGCTTCCGCAAGGACAAGGGTCGTTCGGGCCTATCTTTTTTTTCTCCTGCACAATGATCTGTCTAGGATCGTTTTGTGGAGAACGACTCTCAAAAAGCTTTCTCATCTCGTTTGGAGAATAGCCTTTATTGGACCATAGCCGTGTATTGTTACAGGCGTCCATTAGCAGGTCGAAAAATGCTTTTGCATTCTTTTCACCTTTAAAAACAAAGTTGTATTTTTCAAGAAGCTCACTGACGGGCTGAATTCCTATACTGAACGCTGAGATTCTTTTCAATTCATTGTAGAAACGGTAATTGTTATAGTTATCAGGCCACTCTTTGAGGATGAACTTGAATAGTTTATTCCAGCAAGACGCTTGTTTTTCGCTCTCGTAATACTCGTTTTCAAACTTCAGTAGCTCATTCTTTTCAGGGATGAACATTGGCTTGTCACCCTGCGCACTGATCCAGGAGTCTGCATATGCAAAGTTGTCGATTGTCCAGTAGTGGACGATGTAATGTTTGTAAAAGCAATACCGTTTGTGTTTCAGTACCAGCCGTAACAGCAGAGTGACTACTTCGTCAGGGGTTGTTTGTTCTGCGTTCTGACTGTTAAATATTGTAACGAATTCTCTTTTGGAGATGACGCCGTAGAGGTTCACGGTTGCTTTTGCGTAAAGGTCAAGCAATTTGCGAACAGGAGAGCGCCCGTTTGGGCAACGAGTTACCGCGTCAACCGGATTATACTTTTCAAACATTTTTTGCGCCTTACTTTCAGTCATTTATTGTCCCCTCTCTTCCTATTTAAGCAAATAAAACACTACTTCGACTCGTTAATTGTAGCACTCTATAATTCTATCAGCAAGCTTGATAATCCATATAAAAAGAAACGTAGCACCTTTCGCGATTCCGTGACACCAGACCCGACAGCATATTTTAGGGCTGAACCGAAGCAGAAAGACAGCAAATGGTATCTTGAAATAACTGTTGAGCGTGGCACAGCAATACCGTATTACTTTGCCAAATACGGGCTTGTTCCCGAAGGCGTGTGGATTCGCATTGGCAGTAACACAGTTATGGCAACCCGCGAGCATATCAGGCAAATGATTAAAGACAACGGGATGGGGAAGTTTATCTCCGATTTGTCCATAAAGCAAAACTTGACATTTGACTATGCAGATAAGGTTTTTCAGAGAAAGATGTGGCATTTAGCGAACAGCAAAAGCGGACGCTTGGGCTTATTTGCCCTGACGGGCGGTTTTCCAATCTCGCACTTATCCTCTCCGATCAATGTCCATATACAACCAAAGCGGCGATATTTGAGGGGACGAATAAGGAAAAATTCAAAGACCGAAAGGAGTTTTCAGGTTCTCTGTTCAAGCAGATTGACGACCGATTGGAGTTTATGTCTCTTGGCGGTATAATGCCCGGCGTTACCTATGATTTGCTGCTGATGGGTGTTTCCGTGGCGAGGAACGAAAAACTGGCACAAGTTTTCTATCGTCTGAAAATTATTGAAGCGTTTGGCACTGGTATCCCCCGCATATTTGCAGCCTATGAAAAAAGCGTGGTTAAACCTGAGATTCCTTTTGTGGATGGTGGCTTTTTAATCCGTCTGCCTAACCAAAACCATGGTTTGCAAAAAGCAAGAGCCACAAAAAGCGAGCGTGAACAAAGATTACTCGATTTTTTCAAAAACGTGGGATTTACAAAAGAAGACGCTGCGAAGATTCTTGGTATGAGCGTCAGCGGTGCATATAAATTGCTTGTTCGTATGAGTATAAAGGGTTTACTTAACTCCAAAAAAGACGGCAAGCGATGGGTATACTCCGCAGTCAAGTAAGTAAGGATTGAATAATTCTAAACGGAAGAATGTTATTCTCCTAAACTCTTCTACGAGTTAGGCAATTTAAAACCATCTTTGACAGCTTTCTCCATGGCTTTAAGCTCTTCT
>JAGLCW010000215.1 GCA_023146045.1 Caldisericia bacterium | reverse complement strand
AAGAAGAATATAAAGCTAAAGTTGCCAAAGAAAATGCTAAAACTAATGAAGCGAGAAGAAAAGCTACTTCACTTAGTAAGAAAAAACGTGGGATCAGAAAAGCTAAAAAAGAAGTTGACCCACTGACATTGGATGATGATAAGTTTACAGAATATATGGATTCTTTGATTTATTCATAAACTAAAAAGGAAAAGTTATGCCACAATTATTTAACGAAGGCGGCTACCCGGTAGCCCAAACGAACTCAAGTATTGGTCAACAGATCAATGATAAGCACTACTCAAAAGCTGCAGTAATTGAAGCTAAAAGAGTTAAGACGTTTTCTCAAATGGGAGATAAACTAACACAACCAAAACATTTTGGTGATAAAATCGTGAAATATCACGAGATTCCTATTCTTGACGATAGAAACGTCAATGATCAGGGTATTGATGCAAATGGTGTTAAGATGATCATTGGTGTATGGTATGCATTTGATGCTGCTGGAACAAGAATTGTAACTGGAGCTGATGCTGATGGTTCACAAGGTTTCTCAACTAAGCAACTCGCTTGGGCTGCTGCTGGAGCAACTGGTTCTATTAAATCAGGTAATGGTAATTTATTTGGTTCTTCTAAAGATATGTTGGTACAGAATGGTTCATTCCCGGCACTGACAGAAGAAGGTGGAATGGTCAATAGAGTTGGTATGAAGAGACTATTGATTGAAGCAAACGTAACAGAATATGGTTTCTATATGTCATTCACAAAGAAATCACTCGATATGGATACTGAAACTGGTCTTTTGGCTAGATATTCAAGAGAAGTAGGTGTTGCACAAGGTGATATTCGTGAAGCTCAAATCAGAAACTCTCTAATCGGAAAATCTGAAACAAACAGAGTATTTGCTGGTGATGCAACTGCAATGGACGAAGTTGGTTCTGATGATATCCTTGGATTTTCAGACTTAAGAATGATGGATAAAGCATTAAAAGATGCTAGATGTCCTAGATCTACTAAGCTAATCGATGGTTCTACTAAATATGGTACAACTACTGTTGGTAAAGCAAGATATGCATACGTTGGTCAAGAAGCACTTCCTACTCTTGAAGATATGCAACATAACAGTAAAGACGTATGGAGTCCTGTAGAAGACTATGCATCTGCTGGTACAATTGCAATGGATGAAATTGGTCGTATTGGACCATTTAGATTTATTGAAGTTGAAGATATGCCAAATTATTCTGGTCAAGGTGCAGATACCACTGATACTACTGATGATGCAGATCTTGCAAATAGATATACTTCAGTTGGTGCTGATGGTGTAGTGAGATATGATGTGTTCCCTGTCCTTTTTGTTGGATCAGGATCATTCGCTACTGTTGGTTTCGAAGGTGATGTTGCAAGAGTTGTAACTGTTCTTCCTAAAGCTGATGCACACAATGATGTGTATGGTAAGAAAGGTGCGGTATCAATTTCATGGTACTACGGAATTATGTTCCTACAGCCTACTTGGATTAGACAAATCTCTTGTTCAATGGCGATTGCTTAAGCAGTTTTTTATAGCGCAAGTGAGTGAAGCTTTCCTCTGGTTCTTTGAGCCGGAGGAAAATAAAATAATCTAAAAAGATTTTAAATGTCAAACGACAAACCAACTGAACAAATGATAAGGTTATCTTTTAAAAGAAACAATTTATCAGGCATCAAAATAAGATATTTTAGAACTATGTAATACTGGTTCTTTCAACCCCTAACTGGCAATGATAAAGACTGTAAGAATCTTTGAATCCAGCAATAAATTAACCAATAGGAAAACAAAATGAAACTTAATGAAATGACAAATAAAGATTTAATAGAATACTGTGAAGCTGAAGGAATTGACGTTGATTCGAAGAATGTCAGCAAGCCTACAAAAAAAGAATTACTTACTGCAATCGAATTGTTTGAAAAAAATCAAATGAGTGATGCAGATGAATTTCTTAAAGAAGCAAAAACAGAAGAACCTGAAATTGAAGAAGAAATTCAAAACAATACAGAATATGAAAAAGCAATGGAAGTTTTGAAAGAAAAAAAGAAACCAAAACTAACAAGAGCACAAAAACGTAAAAAGCAACATGATGAATTGATGCCACTAAAAAGAGTTATCATAACCACAAATGCGGATAATCAAACTAAAACAAACCTTGAATTTATTACTTGGGGTAATGGTCTTATTGGACATCATACCGACAGAGTGTATCTTGGTAAAGCTTGGCACGTTAGAGAAGGTGCATTGCGAAACATGGAAAGAGCAATTATCACTGAATCTGTTCAAAATGAAGATGAAAACAGAGTTGATTTCATTACAAAAAATGCATACAATATTCAAAGACTTGATCCTCTTTCAGAAGCAGAAAGAGAAAGAATTGGTAAAAGACAAATTATTCGAGATGCATCTATTGAATCTTTGATTTAATCAGAAGTTAAATAAATATACTCGAACCAGTTACTATAACTGGTTCCTGTATGTATTATTGGAGGCACAAATGTCAGAAAAATTATTACGATGTGACGGAACAGACACTACTCATCAACCAGATTGGGATTCGGTTGTAGGTTTACGAACTCTTGAAAATGGTGGAATGGTTGGTGATCTTTTAAAGGTCGTAAGAGCACATATTGAAGAAGCAAAAAACAATGGTGAGATAACAGAAAATGGTGCCGGTGAAGCATATGCTACCGGAATCATGGAGGCTATGAAAAATGCTATTACATTTGAACTTGGTTATCCAAAAGCAAGTCTTGAACTTTGTTTACTTCAAGCACAAATTGATAAACTTAAATGTGATTGTGATAATGATACAAACATGACAGACAGTAAAATATCATTAAATGCTGCTCAAGAAAATAAATTAGCATGTGATTGTTGTAATTCAAGTATTGTATCTGCATCACAAGGCAGACTCTATGATAGACAAGCTAAAGGCTTTGATGATAATGCGAACCAGAAGTTATATGATTCTCAACTTAGTGCATGGTCAATGGTTTTTGCTGATACAGATCTTGCAGAAGTTACAGATTCAATAAATGAAGAAAACGTAAACAGAACATATAAAAGATTAGCAAACAGACTTGCAACTGGTGCTGGTATGCCATGTTCACTTAATCGTAAAAGCGTTAGTTCATCAGGAGCCGTATCTTGTAAAGAAGAACCATGTGATTCAATGTATATCGATTGTTAAAAACTATCGGTATACAACAAGAATTATGTTAAAATAAAAAAAAAGGATTTTATTATGGCACAAATGTCAGATTACCTCGAAGAAAATTTAATGAACCATGTGTTCAGAAATACCAACTATGCACCTCCTGGAACAGTATATTTATCATTATTTTCAACTGATCCAACTGATGCAGATGTTGGTACTGAAATTGCTGGAAATGGATATGCAAGAAAAGACGTATCTTTTATCGCTCCCGTTGATGGAGTATCATCAAATGATCCAGAGATAATTTTTCCTGCAGCTACTGCTGATTGGGATACAATTACTCATATTGGACTCAGAGATGCTTCTACTGCTGGAAACCTACTAATGCATCAAGCATTAACAACTCCGGTAGCTGTATTGACAGGAAATAATTTTAGAATTCCAGTAAATCAACTGGTTCTTACATTTGCATAAATAAAAACACAAAGGATCGATTATGGCATATCAGGATAGTGATGCTTCATTATTGGGAACACTATCTGCAATATGTTCTGGTGGACTACAAATAAATCTTGCAGAAACAGTAACAATGAGTGCAACATTATCTACTAATGCTTTTGGTGAAGCAATTGACGGCATGCGTGTAGAAATGTTTGCAAGATTAAATGTTGATGTTTCTCCAGCACTTATGATATCTCCAGAAGAAGATATTATTCTTACCGCAACACTTAATGTTGAAGTAATAGATCCGGCAAACTTTGTTAATGGATATGCAGCCTTATATGGATTTTTAACTTCTGAAATAGATCCATCTATTAATTTGGTATACTGTCCTGACTTATATATCACATTAGAAATTGAAGAAATTATAAATATAGGATGTACTATGAATAATCAAATTGAATTAAAAAGATACAGAGGTGATAGTTATCCTGTTGAAGCAACTTTGGGCAAAAATGGATCAACATCTGCAAAAGATATTGATTTTATTATGTCGACACAAATTGAAGGACAATCTGTATGGTCTGCAGATGGAATAATTGAAGATGAAGACAACGGTATGGTATCATTTGATCTATCTATTGATGCTGTGGCAATCGCAGGAGAAGGTGTATATGATATTCAAGGAACCGATATTGATGGATATATATATACATATGCAAAAGGAAAATTTATTCTACTTGAAGACGTGACTGTATAATTAATAAGGATTTATATGAAAAAATGTTCAAAAGTATTATCATGTTTACAAATTTTCGGTGAACAAAAAATATATAATAATTTTGATTATGAATATAAAATTTCATATAATGTTACAGAAGAATGCATTAAAGATAGAATTGAAATATATCTCACATACAACACAAATATTATGCGAAAAGATATAGATTTTATTGCTCCAAATTCAGTGATTATAGAACCAGGAGAAGAAAGTATTTCATTTTTATTAAAAATACGTTCAAAACTTGATCTTCAAGATTTACGAATATCTATTAATCCAGTTACTATTCCATACATTGTTGGGTGTTCAGATTTCAATATTGCTGTTGATTTATCTAGAGATCAAAATTTACTTGAATGTAGTGAAATGTTTTTCTTTGAACCATATTTTTTTAAAACAAAAAAATTAAACAATATGAGATTAGTATGAACGATATAATTTTATATGAATGTTTTGATTTTACTGTTAAATTACTTGAACGTAAAGATCGAGTAGAAGTATTTAAGTTATTAAAACCTATAAGACTAAACAAAGAAGGAATATCAACAAGCATTCAAAGCATGGATAGAGCTAAACTAAAAAGCACAGTCATGTCCGTACTAACAGAAGACAGATACAATGCTGTTGGATTATATAATGATCAAAATGAATTAATTGGGATATCTTTTTCAAGCATATTGGATGAAGATGATGAAAACGATCCTTGGTTAGGCTGGTTCTACATAAAAGATAAATATAGAAATACAAAAGCATCTGTAGTTTTTATAAATTATATAATCAATATATTATATGATGGATTCACTATTCAAATTGGATCAGCCGGTGTATTAGATTATGAAAAACTTATTGAATCAGAAGACATAAATGATGGATATGAAATATTTAAAAAAGATGTTGGACCACGACTGAAAAAAATATGTAACAAATCTAAAACAGAAAGGATTTATTTATGAGTGCTTTAGATAAAAAAAAGACCTTTACTAATCTTGCATTTGTAAATTTATTGGAATCCGATATATCTGTACATGCAGCTAAAAAACAAACAATGTTTTCAACAAATACAATGCAGGATTTTAATAAAACATATTGGACATGGAAGCACAATTATAGAACCAGATATACTGTAGATTTTCTAAAAAGACATGGATTTGATTCTGAAACAGAATCAACTATTGATGCAATAAACAAACAAGAAACAATTGATTATGTTTCTGGTTCTGTTGAAAATTTTTATTCATTTAGAAGTGCATCATTATTTATACCAAGTGAAGAATTACAATTTTCATATTATATGCAAGAACATTATCCAACCTGGTCAAATTCTGACTTGACCTTTATTTATGGTGGAGAAACATATATTATTGTTAATCTCACTTTTAAAGAAAATGATGATCCAGAAATAGAAGATGATACATCTATATTAATTGGCACATTCGAATGTGTTAGTGATGTATCACAAGAAAACATAGAAATAGAAGCTCCAAATGAATATGCAGACACAAGATGTTTAATTGCAACATATTATCCTGATGCAACACAAGAAGAGTGGTTAATATTTATTGAAAATGCAGACACTATTCCAGCTGAACTTATTGAAGTAAAAACAATAGAAATGACACCAATTGTTCAAATCAAACATCGCGGAAGACTTGTTAATGTTGAAGGTAGTTTGAAAAAAATGATGAACAAACTTAAAGTAGAAGGTGATGCTTTTGAAGAATCATTAACAAAAAAAGATGATGATGGAGAACCGGAAATTGATGAAGCTTATCTTATAAATGGTTTATCTTTACAAAATCCATATGAAGTTGAAGCAAAAAGTTATAGTTCAAAAGAAGCACAAAATTTACCAACAGCATTACTGATGAAAATTAAACAAGAAGGTGGAAGACATGATCAATCTACATCAAGCAAGAAAAAGTATTCATACACTTTAACACAAGACGTTGCAGACAAATGGTATGATGATCATCTAAGAGAACAAGCATATCTTGCAAGAGCTTTGTTTAGAACATTTGGATATATGACTGGAAGCTATGATGATTCATGTACTGAACATAAATCAAATCAATTTTTTCTTGGACCCTGTATGCCTGATATCGATACAAGAATTGGAGATAAACAATCAGGTTTTTCAGGATCACCTTTTGCTCGTCATTTTTCAAAAAGTGTATCTGGTGGAATTAGTTTCAACTCTGGTTCTAATTTTCTAGCACAATATGCATTTAATGTTGAAACAGAAACAGTGCAAGGTCAGGTAAGACCAGACATCAAAGATAGAAGATCACAATGTTCATTTCATTTTTCAGGAAAAATAGTTACAGCAAAAGACGATGAAGGGAAAAGACACAGCCACTCAACAGAAGACAGTCTTGGATATGATCTTCTTGAAATAAAAGTTCAAATAGATCATGACCACTATCAAATTATGCGTATCACAAACTTTGGAGCCAGATATAAAATATCAGGACATAGTTTTAGTATGTCAATGGGATATCCGGAAAATGAATTACGAGTATTGATTCCATATTTTGTTGAGCAGAAATTAAAATTCTCAGAGTATGTTGTTGTTCATGAACATTCATTTGTACTTATGGCTTATGCAATCAAGACGGTTGTCATTAAGTGGTATAAACGATTTATGGGAGTTATAATTGCTGTTTTACTTTGTGCAACAGGATTTATGTGTGGACTAGGTTTTGCGATAACTGTTGGTACTGCTATTGTCACCACGCTGATAATGGAATTTGTTATGGAGAATGTTTCAAGTGATTTATTAAAATCATTATTTGGAGTCATTCTTATGGTAATACAAATGTTTTTAGGTAATTTTGATTTTTCAGCAATGACCATTGAAAATTATTTACCACTTGCAACAGAAATTGCTGGAGCAGCATATAAATATTATCAAATTCAACTCGCAAAAATAGATGCTGAAAATGCAATAGTTGAAGCAGCAGAAGAAAATATTGATACAAAAATTGATAACTATAATGAAGCAACAACACTAAATGTTAAAGCAATTATGGCTGCACATTATAGTTTTAGTGAAACACATGACCCAGATGTTTTTTATGCAGGTTCACTTGGAGATAATTTATATGATTTTGATCAATTCTTTGATGTTGATGGAAATCTAGAACTTAGAAAACAAGTAAGATCAGGATAGTATTTTGTTTTGTTCCATCTTTTCAAAAAAATTAAGATATAATAACTAAATATAAAAGACATTGAAGGATACATTATGGGAATATTTGACGGACTTGGGACACTTTTTCAATCATTAATGGGAACTACACCAAACATAGCTGGTTCTGCAACATCTGCAATTAAACCACTAGCAACAACACAATCAGGATTAAATCTACCAACAATAAATAGCACAGGAATGCCTTTATTTAAACCAGATGCAGCACTTATAAATAGTGTTATGGGTAAAGTCCCGACAAACACTACTCAACCAACAGGATCACAAACAGGATTAAACCCAAAAACAATTGGCAATAGTTTGTTTAGTATGGATAATTTATTTAAATTAGGCGCACTTGGACTTGGATATTATAATGATAAAGAAGACAGAAAACGAACAGACTTTGCATTGAAAAACAATGCAAGAACAATGCAAAATACAAGAGAAAAAAATAAACATCTTGGAGCAAGCGTATATGGTGGAGATTATAGCCAACCTGGAAAAGATTACGATACCACTATCTAAGAACAAAAGGAATAAATTATGTCAAGTAAATATGGCTCTCTAAGCGTACCTGCTGCACACAGAAGTCAGGCACTTGATGCTTTAAATAGTATCATGTCGACTAATGCTACAGACAAAAGATATGAACAACAAAACATAAAAGATGATAGACGCTTTCAGTTGCGACTTGCTAGACAAAACAGACAAGATGCACTTCAGGCTGCAAGAACCAGTTTGGTCGATAAACAATATAATGATTCTATTGCTCACAGAGATAAACTTGAGGCTAAAGCCGAAGCAGACAAAAACAATCTTTTAAATTCCGAATTGGTTGCATTGAAATCTGCAACAGACATTGTTGATCTATATACATCAAAAGATGTTGAGGATAAAACAAATGTAATATCTACAGATTACGATGTTGAAGCATTAAATAAAAATGCTTCAAGTATTCCTGTTGTTGATGCATGGAAAAAAGAAACAATTAATCCAACTGATCTTGCATTAATTACACAAGTTGAAGATATCAATAAAAGAACAGATATTGACAATCTTGACAAAGAAGCATTAATTCGTGATCTTATTCCTAAATCAGATAAAGACAATGCTGATGGTTTACTGATGAAACTTGGAAAATATATTGCAACACCAGGAAATGCTATCCGTGGAGCTATTGAAGGATTATCCGGAGATATACAAAATGCGCTAAGTAGTGATGGAGCAATTGATCTTAGAAAAGATATACGAGATGGTATAAAAGAAAGAGAAGAAGCACTAACTATTAAAGAACCATATTCTGCTATACTTGAAAAAATTCGTAAAATTAAAGAAACTAAAACAAAAAATAAACTTGGTAAAGATAAATATGATCAACAAATACTTGCACAAAAAGAAGCATTAAATAGATACAAAACAAAAAAAACATATGGAACAAAAAAACAATCATCTTTAATGGATAAAGATAAATTCGTTGAAAAATTAAATGCCAAAATTCAAAAAGATATTGATAAAATTCCTAAAACATTATCAGTACGTGATAGAAAAGTTCGCGAACTTGCAATTAGAAAATCAAGATATAAAGAACTCTCAAACTATACTGGATTAACAGCAAAGCAAGCAGAAAGAGCGATAAAACGAGAAGATAAGCAATTTGATTCTCAACTTGAAGCAGCAAAACAAAAATCCGTTAAACAATATGAATATGAACTAAAAGCAGTAAATAAAAAACTTGAAAATGATCCGGAAAATAAAAGTTTAAAAGCAAAAAAAATTAGAGCAGAAATAAAATATAAAAATGCAGCAACGGAGTATAAAATAGCTCAAAAAGCAGCACTATAGAAATTTACATATAAAAAGGAAGAAAAATGGAAACAACAAACTTTGATTCCTTATTTACAGATGATGCATTATCAAGTGCTATTGGTGATGACATTTTCGGAACTGGTTCTGCAGAAGATTATGAACAAAAACTACGTCAAAAACTTTCACAAATAAAAAATATTGATCGTGCTGCTGAACTAAAGAAAAAAGAATTATTCAGAAAAGGTAAGCTCGAATATGAAGACAATGGTGAATTAATACACGACAGTAACGCTATGATTCGTGCAAAAGAAATTGGTAATGCTGGGATTCGTGGAGTAGATTGGTTACTTGAAGCATCAGAAAACATAGCAGATTTCGGGCAAGGTGATTTAATAGATCATTATGATGGTTTTATGGCAGAAAATCATGGTAAACGATACTCTATGGATAATAAAGATTTTATTGCAGCTAGAGATCTTGGTTCAGATGCTACAGAACAATTGGCTTCTCAATATAAGAATGCCATACATGATCCAAACGCAGATAAAGGTATATATACACTTAGAAAATTTGATGGATACAATCCAGATGGTTCTACAAAATATATCTATAAGTATGGATTAGCTGAAGTTGGAGCAGATGCAAGATATCGTGATCAAAATGTTCAAGACGGTTTTGAAATTGTTGAAGAAAAACGATTTGCAGGTGCAGAAGATTGGGAAAAAACATGGAATGCATCACAAGGGGTATTAAATAATCGTGTACTCGATAACAGTATTGATCTTGTAAAAGATTTTGATGGAAACATGGTAACTCGTGATGAAGCTTCCGGAATAAACTTTGGTTCAGGAAAAACAGAACTTTTAAATTCTGATTTACTTGGTACAGATATTGGCAAAACACAAGAAGATTATGATAGAAACCAAGAATATTCTGAAAGACTTACAAAAGCCAATGATGCTATATGGCAAAATGGAATGTATTCTAATCCATATCGTGCTATTAAATCAGGTGCAGCAAGCTTATTGGTTGATACTGCTGATTTTATATTTGATGTTTTAACTCCTGGAGATAATACATGGTTGAATGATGTAAAGAAGAAAGAAAATATCGATAAATGGGTTGGATATGACAGAACACAATCAACTCAAGCTTTATCCGATGCAGCAACCTTTTGGAAACAGGGAAACTATTTTGATGCTATAACAACAGTTGTGAGTGATCCAAATACTATGGCCGAATCAATTCCAATGATGTTAGGTATGATGGTTCCAATTCCAGGAACCAGAGCTGCAAAAGTTATGCAAATTACTGAAAGACTTAATAAGGCTAAAAAACTCAAAACATCATTATCTGATATTGCACTGGCACGACATGAATTAAAAGCAATCACAAGTGCATCTGAATACAAAAAGATTACTGAACTAAATCAAATGCCAGCAAAAATAAAAGCATACGATCACTTTGCTAGAAATGCTGGTTTTCATACCATTGTTGGTGAATTAACAAATAATGTACTTGATGACAGAATTGCTGAAAAAATAGCAAATGGTGAACCTGGTTCTGTAAGTATGGGAGAAGTTCTTAGCGTCTATGCACTACAGCTTCCATTGCTCGCTATTGATAGAATGTCATTCAAAGCAATACTTGGATTGGGGAAGGAAGGAAAAGTACTTAAGGATGCATTCTCAAGTCTCAATAGTCAAGGAAAAGCATCTGTTGTTACAGCAATTACAAAGAAAGCTGGTGAAATGACTGCAGCTGGTGCTGGTGAAGGCGTACAGGAATATGTTCAGACATGGGGAGAAATTCTTGGTGCCAAAGCATTGGTAGGCGACAACAGTATATCTGATGTATTTAGTGATGAACAAAATCAGAAAGAAGCACTCATGGGTGGACTTGGTGGACTTGGAGCAGGTGGACAAATGTCTGCACTTGCTAATGTAGCACCACTTGGATTAAAGGCTGCTGGAG
>JAGLCW010000214.1 GCA_023146045.1 Caldisericia bacterium | reverse complement strand
TTTGGGAAAACGATTCAAAAAAATGCGAATTGTTAGTCTACGTTAACAAAGAAACAAACCTCATTGTTTTCGGAAGATTCTTTTATTCTGTAGAAGATCTTGATACAGATTATGTGATAGAGTTTAAGATAAAAAGTCTACAGAAAGATTTTACTTTAAATGATTTTAAATAAAAAACCACTTAATTTAAATTAAGTGGTTTTTTCTAATACTATTCAAGATAATAGTAAATAATTATTTTAGTGAAGCATCAAGTTCTTCAATACTCTTTTTCTGTTTTCGGTTTAATTTGTTTACTGTAGGAATGTCAACAATAATCCTCACAATTATATCGCCTCTTCTTCTGCGACTATTAGGGAGACCTTTGCCCCTTAAGAGCACCTCTTTGCCAGATTGTGTTCCAGGTAAGATTTTAATTCTCTCTGATCCTTCTATTGTTGGTATGCTAACTACTGTTCCAAGGATCGCTTTTGTGAAAGAAATAATGTTATCGTAAACTAATGTAGACTGATGTCTTTTGAATCTTGTATCTACTTTATACCTAATGTTTAGTATTAAGTCTCCTAAAGCACCACCATTAATTCCAGCATTACCGTAGCCTTGGTAACGAATATTTGTTCCATCTGAAACAGTTGGTGGAATATTTAATTCTATTGTTGTTTTTTTCTTTATGCGACCAAAACCCCTACAAGTAGGACATTTGTCTTTAATGATCTTTCCTGTACCATTGCAATTTGAACACTCTGAAACGCTATTAACCATTCCAAATATACTTTGTTCTTGGTGCTGAACATATCCTGACCCTTTACAATGCGAGCAAGTTTCAGGACTAGTCCCATTTTTGGATCCAGTTCCGCTACAGTCGGTACATTTTGTAAATCTATCTAGTTCAATTTTTATCGTTTTACCTTGAATTGCCTCAAGGTAAGTTATATTTGTAGAAAAAGAAATGTCTCCGCCTGGCCTACCCATTGGCTTTGGACGATAATTTCTTTGTCTACCGCCACCTCCGGTGAATGCTCCAAAAATGTCATCAAAAATGCTTCCGGTTCCTCCACCAAAACCAGACTGTCGAAAGAAATCGTTCATATTTCCTTGTTGATTTTCTCCAAAGCCTGCTCCACCAAATCCTTGTGAGCCACCCACTCCGGTATCTCCGTACATATCGTATTGTTGTTTTTTTTTTGGATCACTAAGCGCATTATACGCTTCATTTATTTCTGTCATTTTCTGCGAAGCATCAGAATCCTTATTAACGTCAGGGTGATACTTCATTACCAGTTTGCGATATGAACTTTTAATTGCTTCCGGGGTGGAAGATCTTTCCACCCCGAGTATTTCGTAATAGTCTTTTTTAGCCAATGCTCTTTACCTTCAATTCTTCAAAAATTAGACTTCTTTAGCCTGACCTTCTGTCGTTTCACCTGCTGCATCTTCTGTTTCAGGTGCTCCTTCTGCTGGAGTTTCTGTGGCAGATGCTTGTGCGTCTTGTTCTTGTTTGTAAATCTTTTCTCCAACTTTGCTTATGGCCTGAGAAACTTCTTCAATGATTTTGTTTAGTTCCTCTGCATTTTTATCTTCTTTGATTGCTTTTTCTAATTCATCTATTTTTGTATTTGCAGCCTCTAAATCTTCTTTATCGGCTTTGTCTTCTAGGTCTTTCAAACTTTTGCGAGAAGAATAAACTAGTGAGTCTGCTCTATTTCGAATTTCAATCTCTTCAGTTCGTTTTTTATCTTGATCTGCAAAGTCTTCTGCTTGTTTCTTCATATTTTCAATTTCTTCGTCAGAAAGTTTATTTGCATTTGTAATTGTAATGTGCTGTTCTTTATTTGTAGCCTTATCTTTTGCAGCAACAGTTAGAATACCATTTGCATCTATTGAAAATGTTACTTCGATTTGGGGCAATCCTCTTGGTGCAGGAGCAACTCCATCTAGAATAAATCTTCCCAATGATACATTGTCAGTTGCCATACTGCGTTCACCTTGCAGTACGTGTACTTCTACACTGCTTTGGTTATCTGCAGCTGTAGAGAAAATTTGAGATTTTGAAGTAGGTACAGATGAGTTTCTATCAATCATCTTTGTATCAATACCACCTAATGTTTCAATTCCAAGTGAGAGTGGTGTTACATCAACTAATACTACGTTTTTGACATCTCCAGTGATAATTCCGCCTTGAATGGCTGCCCCCATGGAAACACATTCCATTGGATCAACACCACGTTCAATCTTTTTACCCATGAAGTTTTCAATTAATGTTTGAACAATCGGCATACGAGTCGGTCCACCAACTAATACAATTTTATCAATCTTTGATGGAGTTAATTTAGCATCTTGTAAAGCTTGCTCCATGGGTCCTTTAACTTTATCAATGATAGGCTTAATCAATTGTTCAAGTTTAGACCTTGTAATCTTTAATGTTAAGTGTTGTGGAGTGTTGTTTGCGTCCACAGTAATGAAAGGTAAGTTGATATCTGTTTCAAGAGTAGTAGAGAGTTCAATTTTCGCTTTTTCTACTGCTTCAATCAGTCTATATCGTATTGATTTATCTAGTGTAAGATCAATACCTGTATCTTTTTTGAACTCATCGCAAACGTATGAGAACATAACTTTATCCATATCTGTTCCACCAAGATGTGTATCGCCAGAAGTAGAGTCTACTTCAAATACACCGTCACCAAAGTCCATTATAGTAACGTCAAGTGTTCCTCCGCCAAGGTCTATTACCATAATTTTCATATTTGCGTCGGTTTTTTCTAAACCATACGCGAAAGCTGCAGCTGTTGGTTCGTTTACTAAGCGTACAACTTCTAGTCCGGCAATTGATCCTGCATCTTTAGTTGCTTGACGCTGATCGTCGTTAAAGTATGCTGGTACCGTAATAACTGCCTTGCTTATTGCTTCTCCAAGATATGCTTCTGCGTCTTTTTTAATTTTTTGTAAAATGAATGCAGATATCTGTTGAGGGCTGTATTCTTTTCCGAAAACACTAACCTTTTCTTTTGTACCCATTAATCGTTTTACAGAAGTTATTGTTCCGTCTGGATTTAATGCAGCCTGTCTACGAGCAGGTTCACCAACTAACATTTGCCCTTCTTTTGTGAATGCAACATA
>JAGLCW010000213.1 GCA_023146045.1 Caldisericia bacterium | reverse complement strand
TACATAAACTTGGACTTACTCCTGAACAAATTGTGGAGGGATTGCAAGTTGTTCACGATGCTAATCTCCAGAAAGCTTCCGGGAAAGATGCACAAGGTAAGGCGATGAAGCCTACTGATTTTATTTCACCAGAACCACTCTTACAAGAGATTCTAGATAAGCGTTAGAAGTTATTAAATATTGGTGATATTCCACTGCTGAGTTGGTTCTCTACTGTGGCTTGTATACCATATATAGTAGGAGTCTTCACTAGCATTGAGTATGCTAATACAGACTCATCAAATACAACACCACCTGTTAGAACAGAAAGTAATACGTTAAATGGCTTATCCATAGTTGTTTGTCGAATAACTTTTTGTATGTTTTTCCAGAATGATGTAAATATAACACCTGCGTAACTATTTAACCACTGCTCAATAAGTCCTCCACCCCAACCATAGTTAATCTGATTATCCAATACTTCTTTTTTAGCAATATGTGGTGCAACACCTTGAGCAATAAGCTTTTGATATCTAGCATATCGTGCAGCAAAGTCTCCACTTTGCATCATCAACAATAGTCCAGAGAATGCTTTTGTATCTTTGGTCATATAAATTGCTTTAAGTACATTTTTTACACCATCAGGAATCCATCCTGTGTGTTTTTTAATCTTTTCATCAAGCATTCCCTCACTGGTTAATCTTGCATCACCAAGATCTTCAGCTAAAGAAGAATATAGTCCTTCTGTAACCATAAACCCAGCTGGATTATCTTTGATCTTATTTTTTAATAATTTCATTCTGTCAATTTCAGCTGTTGTTGCCATTCCATTATGTGCCTTAACTTCAAGTTTATCAAATTCTTTTTTGTTATCAAGATATCTGTTAAGGAATACAATACCTTTCCACTGTGCTTTAAGCTCTGAAAATGGATCATTACCTTTCACAAGGTTCAGTAAAAAATTTGAAACAATATTAAAGAAAATAAGAGGTATATTTCTTACAGCAATATCTGCTTTATTATTTTTAACAAGTTCTTTCCATATTGCACTAATCACTTTTAATGCCTTAACAATATAATTCAATGCATCACCTTTTGGAAGATTAATTAATCCTTTTGATTTATTATCTCCAAAAATTGAAGCTTCTCTGTTACCAAAATAGTGAAGCGCCAAGTTTCTTCTCACTGAAATAAATGGTGGACTGTCTTGTATTTTTTTCATTTCAACTCTAAATTCTTTTACTTCTTTGGTATCACCAAGGCGTTCAAGTTCAGCATCAAGTAATACTTTATTTTCCCGGTGCAGTGCTCGATATAATTTATTCAATCCTTGTATATCTGCATCAATACCTTTACCATGATTTTTAATTTCAAATTCTAAATCTTGTGTTTTGTCTGAAATCATATTCTTCATATCAAGTGTAGCAAAACCAAGAGTAGAATTTATTAATGTTTGAATATCTCTCATTTTATAAAGATAGTGTTTTTTTGCAATCTGTACTTTAACATATCGTGGAATAACAGGCCATATCATTTTACTGATCTTATTGTCTTCTCCAAGTCCAATTCTAACATATGCCATTGCATTTGTATCACTATTCACATTATCTTCTCTAAGATAATTAAAGTTTTCACTTGCATCGAATTCAATTAGATCCAAAAATGCTTCTGAATTTTTCTTTGATTGATTTTCATCTAGTGTTCTTGCAAAACTTTTACCGATAACTGTATCAAGTGAATTATTCGTATGCATTTGGTTCTCTAATTTTCGTGTATCTATTGCAATATCCATGTCAGATACATAGATATCTCCTTTTTTATTCACAGAGTATGCTGCTCTCATACCTGTTTTTTTAGGTTTAAAACCAGGCTTCTGCATTGCTCTGAGTTCTTCATTCACTTCTTTTTCAAACTCAAGAAGTTTTATATTGATAGTCTTTTTTCGTTCTTCCATTTTTTCAATATCGTATTGGTTCTCAAGTCCATCTGCTTCAACAAGTGCTTCACCATATGGATTAATATATGAAAAAATATCTTCACCAATATTTGTAGTTCTCATTCCTTCAGCTCTCCAACCAAGTTCAGTAAAACTTGAATTCAGATATACATTAAATTCATCGTGTTTAGATATTCCATCTGCTACATTAAAATAATCATTACTTCTTGTAATTTCATTTGCTTTAAAATCAACAGCAACTTGCATATAATTTGATTTGATTTTATCTTTTCGTCCCATTATTCTACTCATATCATATTTATAGTCTTGTTTACCATTATACATTCTTGCATAATCTCTACTATTTCTATTATATGTCATGGTTCCAAGTACAGCAGTTTCATGCTTTTCAACTAATTCTGCAGTTCTCTTTTTAATGTCTGTATCTTGATGAGTTAATGCTTCAAGAGCAATAAGCTTTTCTATTAGAGCTACAGTAAACTTGGAATTAGTATCTTCATGTTCTTTAATGATACCATGAATACTTGTTTCAAGATTTCTTTTACCATATATCATGAATGCATTTTGAAGCTGTGCAGAGTGCTTGTCACCTGTTACCATTTGTTTACCAAGACCAGCTGCTTGTTGAGTTACAAGATTATATTCTGTATCCTTTTTAAGTATTGCTTCAAGTTGATATTTTACTTCATTGATTTTATTTTCTAAAGCCTTTTCATCAGTAAGAACTTCTTTAAACATTGTTAGGTTTTTAGCATCACTTTCATTTAAGTCTTCATTGAATAAAACATCAAGCTCAAGATCAAGTAGTGACTTTGTTAGAACCACTGAATCTTCATTGGATAATTCATTATCAAAAAGTTCTACAATAAGATCAGCCTGTATTTTTAAAATATGTGCACTATGGTCTTCGATCTTTTGTGATTCAAGACCTAAGTTTTCAACTCTGGCTGCTTGATCATCCGTATCTCGAAAAGCCATAGCAATTTGCTGGATATCTCCTTCTTCTTTAAGTAGTCCATCTTTGAATACTCCAAAAGGAATAGCTTTTGCTATGTCACCAGCACTTGCTACCCATGTTTCAAATAGTCCTCTGTCAGCAAGACTGTTTGACATAGTTCCTTTTACAAATATATCTTTCCAAATTTTAATCTTGTCCAAATATGTTTGATCTTTCCCGGATAATGCTTTTATCCTTGCAAGCTCTTCCTGTAGTTCTTTTTTCTTTACAGGATTCTTTTCTTTTGTTATTGTATCTGTAATTTTATCGATCATATTTTTACCAAGATCATTCATGAAATCAGTACCTTTTGCAATAAGAGCAACTGTTTCATTTTGTTTAGTAACTTCACCTATAGCAACATTATTGATGTTATGAATTCTTGCTATATATTTCTCCATAGCTCTTAATCCATTAAGGTTTTTGTCATCACCATTTTTAAAAGAACGAAGAAAGTCATAGAGCTTTGCGATAAGATTTTTTAAATGCTGCCACAATGTTTCGGCTTTGTTATATTTTATGTCTTTTATAAATACTTTGTTTTCAATAATATCACGAATGTACATATTACTTTCTACCATATTCATAAATTCATTAATACCTGTTTCATGATTTTTCAAATAGAACAATAAGTCAGTTGCTATTCTACGCTCTTCTGCTCTATTAAATCCTGAAATAGGTGGCATCAGATCATCGACAGTTACAACATTTAAAAATTCTTCATACACTTTGCCTATATCATGCATAGTATTTGCAAGTTCATCTTTATGTCGTTCAAGTGCATATTCTTTAGCTGCGTGTCCAAGCTCATGAACATATACTTCTGCTGCTGACATAGTGTTACCAGCTATTTGGGCACCTTGACTCATATTAACCCACACACCCTTATTTTCTCCATGCTTAACCATTCTACCGGCATTCTCACTTGCCTCTTTATTGATTACTTGAATCATGTCCGGGATTATTTTGGTTCCGGTTCCAATATAGCTTCTTAATGTTTCACGAAGTAGATTTTTATGATCTTCACTAATTTCGATTGTACCTTCTTCCATTAACATTTCAAGTATACTTTCTGATTTTGAAAAGTCATCAATAAGACTTGCAGATATAATTTCTGAATTTTCTAAAGTAAATTCTATATGTCCAACATCAGCATTAGAACCAAGAACATTTTTACCCATACCTGGTAGTGCAAATTG
>JAGLCW010000212.1 GCA_023146045.1 Caldisericia bacterium | reverse complement strand
GCGAAGAATATTTGGGTCTTTAATTCGCTTTTGTATACATAACAATAATATATTATGGTCCACGGTGTCAAAGAAACTTTTGATATCGGCATCAACTATGTAACTGACTTTGTGTTTTTCAATGGTTAGAGCAAGTTCCCTTAGAGCGTCATGTGCACTTCTTCCTGGTCTAAAACCATAAGAAAGATCAAGAAAATGTGGTTCAAATATTGCTTCCATGATTTTCTTGAGTGCCAGTTGTACAATTTTGTCTTCGTATACAGGTATACCAAGAGGTCTTTGGGATTTTCCATCGGCTTTGGTTATGTATATACGTTTGACAGGTGTTGGACGATAGGCTTTTCTTTTAAGTTTATTTACCAGTTCGTGTACATTACTTTCAAGGTTAACATCATACTGTGATTTTGTAACTCCATCAATTCCTGCAGCTTTATTAGCTTTCAGTTCATGATGGCACATCCTAAGCATTTCTTCATTGATCAGATGACCAACTGAGGTGAATACAGTATTAGGAAGTTCTGATGAACGCTTCTTTATTCTGTTTAATTTCGTTAACATGATATTTCTACCTCCGCTCGTGTAGATCATGTTTCGTTAAATAGATCACAACTATGTTTCTGCCTTTCCTACTCTGGCATTACCCAGTATCAAAGGTACTATGCAGATATCCGACTCCCTTTCTGTTATTTGACTTTCTCTCTTTTTCAGATTGTTACGTCATACTCTTGCATAACAAGAGAACAGAAAGGGTCTCCCAGGTTGCCTGATAGTCATTGTCCAACATGCATGGCTCTTAGATCCCGAGGATGAGATTTAGTTCTCGCTGTAATGAACTGAATCTTGTTGTTTTCCAAGGCTCCGAATTTGTCAACCATCTTGTTTATGATTATTCCGGGACTCAATCACATTCATGCCTATTGTCTAACTGTCAACGCTTAAAGATATGCATTACTACATATCCTCCATGACTCGCTACGGGTGGCTCAGCTTAAGCCTTAACCCGACAGGATTTGCACCTGCTAAATTATCAACCATTTCCTGGTCGCTCCGGAGCT
>JAGLCW010000211.1 GCA_023146045.1 Caldisericia bacterium | reverse complement strand
TCAAATGACTGGTGGGGAATGATAAACCACTATAACGAAAATATTTATCCGTTACAATTTGTTATCATGGCTTTAGGAATAGCGTTATGTGCATACTTGCTATTTGGCGATAAAAATAGGGGAAGTTTTATTGCAAAAATATACCTGGCTCTATGCAATTTGTGGATAGGAATAGGTTTCTTTTTGGTTCTAGGTAGTGCACTCCCTGCACCTACCAGACAGATACAAGGAGCACTCTTTATCTTTATCGGATTATTATTTGTTGTAGACATATTTACAAATGTTACAACTATAGCAATACCAAAAAAGGGGCCAAAGAGAACGATAACCATGTTGCTATTATTTATAGTAATGCTGTATCCTGTGGTAGGATTATTACTTGGTAGAAACGCACATATGATAATATATCCAGGCACATTACCATGCGCTACTACTGCATTGTCTTTAGTACTACTTAATGCCTCTTTGCCAAAAGCAAGCAAGCTACTATTTATACCATTGCTTATATGGGCTATTCCTTTTCCTCTATTGATACAAATACCCAAATACCATGTTTACGAAGATGGGATAATGTTTCTAATTGGTATCTACGCTTTATTCTCTCTAGTTGTCTATCGAATAAATAAATGCTTCTAAATAGTACCCCAATGCTGCAGGAGATAACTTTATTGTTCCCCTTCTATATGTTTCTCCAACATATCTGTCCAAGTTTTCTTCTATTTCTTGAAACCGAGAATCGCTCAAATAATCTTTAAATGTATCTGGGGTCAGACGAATTCTTGAAAAACACTCACAAGTTATATCGGGGTGATTTAATCCAAACTCTATCATTTCTTTGTAACGACATTCCAATGCTAATGAAAAACTGTGTCGTATGGATTTCATTTCTTCTGTAGCAACATCGTCCTGAAATTCATTTTCTGCCTCTAAGACTTCAATTAAAGACCGGACTATAATCATGTGATATACAAATCTTGCATTATGTGGATCAATCCATTTTCCTCTATTCGGACCATCTTGTAGCTGTCCAGGAATAATACCCAATTGCACTCTTTTTATAGCACTAGAGAAAAATGTAACATCACCTGTTATACGAGCTAACCGTACTAAAAATAACACAACGAAAGAGTTGTAATTCCAATTTGGTACACTAGGTCGATCATTAAGCCACTGAGCCGCCCACAAGGCTGAAGTTAAATAGATCGGATCTTTAGTTTCTTCATACAATTCCAATAATGCGAATCCGCATAGTCCATGATCAAAGAAAAGATGTCCTAATTCAAAATCTTCCATAATCCAACCATTATGTAAAACCTGATCCAGAACACCTTTTTGCTTGGCTTTCTTTAAAAATGCCGTAACTAGTTCATCCATTCTACCGCCAGTTCCTCTTAAATCAGGACAAGGATAAACACCAACTCCAGCACTTTCCTGTGCATAGATAAGAAAATCTCCTGCTTGTTTTGCTAATAAAAGGAGGTTATCAGGATTTTTACAACCAGCATTTCTTGCATGCAAACATCCAATTATTGCAGATGATACCTCTCGTAATGCTCCCTTACACTCAGCACTAGGAGGACATGAATTCCACCAAGCTGATTCAATAAACTCCTGATGATCTAAAAAAGCTTGCGGAGCATTTTCTTCTGCAAACACAGGGAAAGAATCAGGTATACTAATATATTTCTCTCTCTGTTCTGGAACTCCTGCCTGATCTCCCAAAACAGTTTGCATTTCTTGAACCAATGAATATATTTCTTCAATGTTTTCTTCTTTTTGTGCTTGTGCGATCCTTTTTGAAAGAGAATGAAGTTTTTCTTCAAGTGTCATTGAATAACCACTTCGACACCCCGATAATAAAACAAGGCAGAAGCACAGAGTGCAAGCGATTACTTTGTTTACTGTATTTGTCTTCTTTGAATGATTACGGACTAATGCTTTTAACTGTGTTGATGTTTTCAAAGAATTACCTCCATGTAGCTTCTAATCAATTTTGCTACACCAAATTTTTCAGCCATATCCATAAGCGTGTTCAGGTTCTTGTCTTTTCGTCTAGCATAACGTTTAACTGCATCTGTTATGATGGAAATATCCATTTTACTTCGACTACGTAGGCAATCACAGATGGTGCGTTCTAATCCGTAGGCAATTACCATATGACCGAATATCGTTGTGAGTTCTGCAGTACCTAATTTGTGCAGCTCTCGCTTAATTGTGAAAACTGTGAATCCGTCTTTACGCAATTTTGTAGCGTTATACCCAGTAGGTACAGTTACAGTATAACCTACAGGATCACGGTCGGTAAGATCATGCAAGAAAAGTGCAGTTTCGTGTGAATAGATGATTTTCTTACGCCTTAGCTGGGCGATGTACATTTTATCAACAAACTCATTTGGCAATATATAAACACCAAATGTCACTCGTTCCAAGTCTCCAGAATTAACTAGAAGGCGAAGACGCTCATTCGAAACGCCTACTTCGTTAGCCTGAGCAGTCGTAATAGTACCACCGTTTTTAATCAGGATTGATTGCAATTCTTTAGGTACAGACAAATTTTCACCTCAAAAATGATTATTGTGCAAGTATTATAACTAAAACGTGCACAATAATCAAACTCATTTATTTAGATTTCTGATCATTCTTTTGCAACAACCAAAACAATAAGTATCAACGTTATTCCTTGAATTTCTTCTGTTGCTTCAGGGAAATATTGTTTCAACAGCTTACCGCTTTTCAAACCGTGTGATTTTTGAAATGAACCTGTATGAACATGAATAATAGGAATGGGTACGTATTGCAATTGCAGAATAGTTCCTTAACTGATTTTTGTATTGCTATTGTACTTACATTAGCCTATAATATTTAATACAAACAAGAAAGGAATAGTGTGTTATGGCAAAATCAGCAAATTTGTATACAAGAATTGAACCAGAAATAAAAGAACAAGCAGAAACAATATTGTCTACATTGGGTATTTCGTCTTCTAGTGCTGTTAATATGTTCTATAAACAAATTGTTTTACAAAGAGGAATTCCATTTGAACTAAAATTACCTAAAAAGAAACTTATTGATATGAGCAAGGTGACAGATGAAACTATTAATAAAGAATTGGAAAAAGGATATACAGATGTGAAAGAGGGTAAAGTAAAAACAGCAAAGGAAGTGTTTAACGATATTCGCAAAGACTACAATCTGTGAATTATACAGTTCATATTTTTGAACAAGCAGAAAAAGATTTACGAAATATTTTTGAGTATATTTCACTTGATCTTCTTTCAGTTCAAAATGCAACCAAACAAATAACGCGGGTGCGTACAACGAACTGTGTAAAGAGCATTTAATTTAAGTTCAACCTCCCC
>JAGLCW010000210.1 GCA_023146045.1 Caldisericia bacterium | reverse complement strand
TCACCATCAGCTATAAGTTGCATCTGTTCTTTTCTACTCATTTGCATAATTTTATATGCAAATTCAACAGTTGTATCACTGTCCTTTAACTTTTTAAGATCAGTATTTATTTGGTTCTGGAATGACGATGTTTTATCAATACCATGTCCAAATGCCTGTGCAATACCATCAAAGAACCCAATAGAATTATATTCTCTTGTGTTTGAGTCTTTATTTCCGATTGCATCTATTATTTCCTGAAGACTATTTTTAGAATATAGTTGATTTGAATTTTGTGGTGTTACTGCCCATCTATGAAATTCTTTTTTATTCTGTGGATCAATTGTAACACTGTCAATATTTAATCTATTATTTTTGGCAGTAAAATATTTAAACCACATCTCATTAGCTCTGGTGCCATCTACTATACTTTTGTGTAGAACCAAGATGCTGTCATATTCATCTTCTTTTTCCTGCATTGCAGCTTTTAAAGATTGTTTCGAATCATATGACATGCTCTTTTCATCTATAGATTCTGCTGATTCCCAACCCATAGCCTTTAGGGCAATTGCTTTGTTTTTTTCTTCTACTTGTGTATCTGTATCACCTTTTTCTTTTGTATACATATTTAATAGTAAATCGATAATATCAAGACGTAATTCAAAAGTTTGTTGTTCACTGATATTTAATGCATGATTTAGCGTATCTGTTGGTTGCATAAGAGGATTTCGCTTAGAACCACGTTCTTTTGCAGTACGAGGTTTTATTTTTTCAAACTGTACTGATTCTGAATTACGTAGAGATAGGCCATTCTTTTCAAGTTCATCTATGTCTTCTCTAATTTTTGTCAATTCATCCTTGTCAAATGGACTACGTTTACCTTGTTTGTCTGCTGGTCTACTCATAAAGGTAACGCTGGAACCTTCTTTGCCTTCAGCTGTTGAACCTTCCTGATCTAATATTTTATTGTATTCAGCGATAGGTACATTATTTTGTTCAATATCACCATTATATTCCATGTAGGCAACCACAAGAAGTCCAAGTGATGTTCTTAGTCTTGCAAATGCCTCTGTATCGCCTGTTTTATCCTGAATCATATCCATGCCAGTCAATACAGCATCTCCTGCTGAATTTGCCATATGGCTTCGTCTGGTCTTGTCTCTGGCAAATGCCATTTGAGCAGGAGTAAGATAAGTCATATCTAACATTCTTTCAGCTTCAGATGATGTCTTATTGTAGATTTGAGATGCAGAATTTACTTTCATCTTATCAGCTTCAAGAACAATAAGCGTAAGAAGATTTTCATTGATATTTCCATTTTCATCAAATAGAAGTGCCATTCCAGGAGAGTCTATACTAAGGAAATTCCAATTATCGTTGGTTTTTTCATTCAAAAATTGCTCTATGTTTACACCATTTTTCCCGATAAATTCAAATCCTCTTTTGAGGTATGTGTTAAGTATAGGGTGATTAATTGATGATATTGAACCAAAACTTAAAATTGACTCTGCTTCATTCTTTACTTTTGCATATGTGCTTATATCTGTAGGAATCTTAAGTGGATTAATCTTGTCACTTTTTACCTGTTTTCTATTTGCCTGTGCTGCAAGCATGTGTGCAGATATGGATGGGTAATTTCCTGCCTTTAGTTTGTGCTGAAGTCTTCCAAGTCTTGCTTTCATAGCATTTGCAAGTTTGTCTTTAGTGGTTTTAGATGACTCATTTTTCTTTAATAGTGCATCACCATTGTCATTAATCTTTTTACGTTGTGTTGTTTGCTTACGTGTATTTTGTTCAGCAGCCTGCTTATTAGCTGTTACATCATCATGAAGACTACTTTTTAAAGCTTGTAAAGCCTTGATCTCTTCACTTACTGTGAACATTTCATCAAGCAAATCTTTGGTTCTTTGATACATTCTTTTGATTGTTCTTTTAATTGCTTCCCAGGCTTTAATATGTCGTTGATAAGCTAACATGTTCCATTCGGAAATACTCATATTAATAGGTTTCTTCTTTGTGCTTTGTGACTCGTTTAAGTCTTTAGCTATTTGCTCACGCTTGTCATAAAGTCTTTTAAGTTCTTTTTTAATAGCGTTGATTTTCTTGTATATTGCATTATTATCAGCTTCTAGGTTTTCATTTTTATTTTCATACTCAAGAATATTCTTTGCAGCTTTTCTTTCACCATCGGTAAGTTCTTTAAAGTCTTCAAGTAATTTATCTTGAAACAATTTTAAAGAATTTGGATCTGTATCATCTATTAGTGCTTCACGTTCTTCTACTTCACCTTCAATTTCAACAAGTCTTTTTTGAAGTTCTTTGATGATCTTCTGAGTTTCTTCAAATTCTTTTGTACTAAGTGTTCTAATCTTTTTGTTTGAACTGACAGTTAATTTTTCGATCTGTTTTTTGATCTTCTTCTCTTCTTTTTCTGTCTTTGCCTTAGCTTTTTTTTGTTCTTTTTCATGGATTGCTTCAGCTTGTTTTCTTACTTCTTCATTAATACTGAATCCACCATTTGGATCAATTAATGATTCAAGTATTTCATTTTCATTGGCGATCATATTTGCATATTTAACAAAACCATTTTCTTCGTCTTTTTGAATATAATTGATAACATCTTTAAACTTTACTTCAAAAATTTTACCATTTGCTTCAGTCATTGCAACAGAATCATCACCATGTATTTTAGCTATATAGCTGTATATCTCTTCATCTGTAGCTTGTTTGTTTGTGCTGGAACCATTGGTTCTTTTAGTTTTGAGATTTTTGATGTTTCTTTTTCCATCTGGAATACCATCTTTTTTATATTTCTCAAATAATGCATGAATTTGATTCTCTGCTTCATCTGCAGCTTCAAAGATTTTCTCGTTTTTTACATTACGCTTATCAATCATTGTTTCGATATCGTTTCTAAGAGCAGTATCTTTGTCTGTTACATAAGTCGCTTTTTTTTCTTTAAGTTTAGAGATGCTTGTAAGTGCTTTATTGCTATTTATAGAACCAAAGTATTCAGTTTTATTCCATTTAGGTCCAGTGTCTGCGGATTTCATAGACAAGAATTCATCAAGCTGTGCATCTGTAATATCTTCAAGCTTTTTAGGCTTGCCCTGACCATCATTCCAGTTATCCATCATAAACTGTTTAGTGTATGTCTTCATTCCTTCAATTTGATCATCAATTTTAGTAGCCCATATTGAATTCTCTATGAAGCTAGATACTCTGCTTACGATTCCTGTTTTGTCTTTAAAGAATGTATCTTTAAAATGTTCTTCGAGAGTTTGTTTTGTCAGTCTTGCAGTACTTGCTTTTTGATATGATATATACTCGCTACGTTTATCACCAATTTTTTTGGCTATAAACTGTTCTTTCATAAATTTTTGTTCATCTTCGCTTAGTTTTGAGTATATGTCATCATAAGTGTCTTTTTCTTCTTTTGTTGAGAAATTAGGACCTTCCTCATTACTTCCTCGTCCATGTGAACCAAATGTCTTGACAAGTGTATCAACTGTCATAGCATCTATTTCTTCAAGAGTGTGAGTTTTAACTTGTATATCGAATATATTTCGTGCATTTTTCTTGAGTGTTTTCACCTCATCTTTTATCGAATTAATTTCGATAACTTCATCTGCAGTAAGAGCATCCATATCAATTCTTGATAAGGTTTCTTCATTTCTTGCAATAATACCTGTTATAGAACCAAGCTTTAGGTCTTCCAATTTACGTGTTCCGGCTGTGAATTCGTTAATTGATTCAATAGACTCAGAAATAGTGTCAGTAAATAAACCTTTTGCCTCTACTACCAATGAAGCATTATCGTATGTACCATCAGATTTCTGTGGTGTTTTTGGATATTTTAGTTCCAATTTAGTATCAAAAATGCTTACTAGCTTTTCAGAAACTGTTTCACCCTCTGCTGCATTAAATTCTTCTTCAGTAATATCTGATAGTTCAGTAGTACCTTCAACACTTGGTTCTGTTTGTGCCTTTTCAATCTTATTGTCTTGAATATATGAATAGATCTCACCAGGTATAGTAAAGTGTACTGCTCCACCTGCTCCTGCTGCGGCTCCAACCAAACTATTGACAATATTTTCATCGCTAGTCATAATGTCGAATAGATTGTTACCATACTTGTCTGTTCCCCACTGCTTATTCACAGTTTCAGCCATTTCCTGGTAATACTCTTGAGCAGCTTCTTTGCTCATGTTCTTTGCAAGTCTTGATGTCGTAGCAAGAATAGAATATGCAATTGCAGGCATAGCATTTTCACCAGCTGCTGCAATCGATTCTTTCATTGT
>JAGLCW010000021.1 GCA_023146045.1 Caldisericia bacterium | reverse complement strand
TCTGGAGTGGTAAAATTAGCATCTACATAGAGATAATCGAGCAGAGCTTTTTCTGCGTCTGCAATTTGAACAGTACGTTTTTGCTGCGATACCGAGTGGTATCCAAAGTGAAGATCAGGTTTTACTTTGATGAATTTGAAAGTGTAAGATTGAAATAAAATTTTTTTACTTGTATGGGTATTGATGGCGCGTATGGTATCGGTTTCCTTACCTAGCAACTTATGATGATGTAAAGCATAGGCAAGACTCACGTAGGAATCTTCAAATAAGCAATGGCTTATGGCTAGAAATGGTAAGTTTCCCTTGAACTGTCCAAAAATCGAATCATTAATAAAGTACAGTCCTTTTTTAATGCGAATAAACATCCATTTTTACTTAAAATCTGTATTCTTTCGTGTGCACAAAGTTTATCATATCTTATTTGAAAAATTGTCAGCAACTCGTCGGTGTTAACAACTTTTCCATAGGTTTCAATGGTTTTTCCGATTAATTCAAAATCTGATCTTGATAACATGCTTTTCTCTAATTCCTCTTTTACATACCTTATTACATCAAACTCTTTGTAGGCTGTAAACTTTAAAAGATTATTCTCAATCTTTCCAATTCAATTCTTCTCCCTCTTCAATAGGTTGTTGAAGAGCAGATATTATAGTTTCTCTGGTGTTTTTATTTGCATATAAAAATAAGGTCTCTTGAATATCTTCCCAATGTTTTCTGAAACTTGATATGGACATAATATTCATTGTATCACCTCCATGTTACTATATAGTACTTAAAAGTGTAGGTTAATTAGTATAAATAAATTTCATTTTTGCTTCTATTTTAAACTACTCATTTCTCTGTTATGTATTAGTTATTTTCACAACAGTCACAAGGTTTTATTGCATAATATTCCTTTGATTACTTAAATTGACTAACTGTACAAATTTTAAGTAGTTTTCAATCAAGAGTTTTGAAAAAGCCCATCATTAGGTCATATAGCTGATCAGTGATGTAGTTTATATGCTCAATGTCGCTTTCATTCAATGTAGCATTCGGGAGCATAGCAAAATCAGATGGATATCTTGAATCAAGGTAGATTTGTCCAAGTTCATCTAATTGTGTATGGAAGTTATTCAATTGATTTTTATAAGAAGATGGCATAATAGCACAAAGCCTTCCTAAGTCATGTGTTTTGTGTGGGAAAATATCGTTTTCAACAAGGATTGCTTTCATTAACTTCTCAATAGTTTGTTGACAATGAAAAGCAAAGATAAGTTCCATTCCCTCTGTTTTTTTTAAGAGTTCTTTTGCTTTAAAATCTTTTTCAGCAAAATCAATCCAAACTTTGACTGTTTCTTTCATATACGATAACACCCCCACGTTGAACTTCTTTAAGAAAAAGAGAGTTTTTGTTCAATAGATATTTCCATTCATCGTTTGTGTATACGAGAACGTCAATGGGAATTCTCTCTCGCAAAGGATTGCATAGTCTTGAGATACGGCAAGAACGCTCTAATCTTTGTTTGTAAGTAGCATGAATTCCTTGCTCTCGTAAAAGAACCAATATGTCCAAATCGCTATCATGACATTGACTCCCTTTTGTAAAACTACCAAAAAGAATAACTTTTTCGATATCTGGTTCATATGCAAAACAATCTTGTAAGTCTTGTAGTAACGACAAGAGAAACGAATTAAGAGTTGTATTCTTACACAATAAAAGCTCAGGCAATACACCCAATTGAATATTCTTTGTTGCATTAAATGGAGTCATAATAAAATCCTTAAATACTCACTAAGTGTTTTAGATATTCAAACTGATTGGCATAGTTCATTAACTGTATAGAAACGCCTTACATCTTACTTGTTTTATAGTCAATCCCCTGCTCTTGCAAAATTAATGGCATATTTCCTCTTTGATTAGGCGATGCCCTCGGTTTGAACTATTAAAGAATCCTTAATAGTTGCTCCTTCATCAAGCAGTAGCCTTTGAACCAAATAAAAAAATGTGATTCACCACTATACCGATTCATATTGGTTTATCATTTTTTTACAACGGTTTATCACTCTTTCGTGGACGCATACGTTCCTTGTAATAAACTTTCTTTTGAGTTTCAGGTGTACATTCCCAGTATTTTTTTAGTAAAGATTTGATTTCTTTTTGATATGGACATCGAGGGTTCCAGGTATACATTTTTGTGCGTCCTTTCATTCGACTCACAAGAATACCGGAATCTTCAAATTTAGTCAGTTGTTTATTGAAGGGACTAAAAGCACTGTCAAAAAGACGACTAATTTGTCTGGCATATCCTTCATTATATAGAAAAAGGAAAAGCAGCACTTTTTCAGCCGTTTTGCTCCCCACTAACTTAGCTAACACATTGACCTCTTTTATAGTTCATATGACATATATTATAGATCAATAAGAAAATGTCAATAAGAATTAAATTCATTAACAAATATTACACCGATGTAATAGAAACGTGATCAAAAGAAAATCTTTATCTAATTATCCCAGGCTCATAATACACGCGCCATTTAGCATTAAAAAGAGTGGAATCTTTTGTAAACCAAGAATAGCCTCGCCAGTTTTTTACGGAAGCATGCAGTTGCTTCGTGTTGATCTGTAAGTGATCTAGAAGAAGTCCAACCTTTCGCTGTACGACTTCAGTAAAACGTAATGCATACAGTTGCAATTTCTCAAAATCAATTGCTTCTTTATGTTCCTTTGCTTTTTCGAAAAAAAGACTTGCTGTTGTAAAACTGGTATCTACATAAAGAAAATCAAGAAGAGCTTTTTCTACATCAGCAATCTGAATAGTGTGACCATGTAGAGATATTGTATGATATCCAAAATAAATGTCTGGTTTCACTTTGACGAACTTGAAAATATTTGACTTATATTGATATTTTCTACTGGCATGGGTATTTATTGAGACAATTTTATTAGAAACCCGATCAAACATCTGATAGTGATTTAAAGCATAGTCCAAGCTGACATAAGAATCTTCAACTAAAGCATGGCTGACGGATAGTAAAGATACATCTTCTTGAAACCTTGTGCTAATCTGATCATTAACAATATACAACCCTTGTTTTATTCGAAGAAACCATCCATTTTTGCATAAAAGCTGTATTCTGTTATAAGCAGAAGTTTTGCCATATTTTGTTGAGAAAATAGTAAGCAATTCTTCAGTTTTAACAATTTTCCCATAAGCTTCAATTGTTTTTCCAATTAACTCAGCATCCGTTCTTGATAATATTGTGTTTGTCATTTGCATATTTATATTTTTATTAATTGACTACTGTAAATTAATACACCTCACAAATACTTTAGTTTGTATTACCGATGTCGAAATCCAAAAGACATGTTAGTAGAAATAAAGGATTGGTTATGCCTTAAGTGTAAAAGCCAAAAATCAATACTGATTATAGAATCAGAGAATAGTTACAAATAATGGTTAAACCAACTAAAACAGAGCAAGTAAATAGATAATAATTGGTATCAATATTGAGCCGATAATGAATAGTAATCTTTCTCGTTTAACTTTGGTTCTAATACTAACTAGTTTTCTTTCTAACTCTGGTTTAGAAAGTTCTAACACTTCATAGTTTTCAACAATTCTCTTTAACCCATTTTCAAGAAACTCGCTTTTCTCACGACTGCTTACAATGCTCTGTTTTCCATTTCTACTAAAAAACCGTTGTAACTCTTGATTCAACTTTATGATTTTAATCCACTCAGGAATAACTGTGCATATTTCCGTGTCCTTGTAAACCTGATAAAATTCATCTATTTTTGTTTTTAGTTTAAGAATGGAACACTCATATGCATCATATTTCGCTCGATTACAATGATCTTCAGCTTCCGCCAATTGACAATCAATACTTTTTTCATCATCCAAATTTAAAGCACTTAAAATATGGTTTCCACAATATCTTAGCTCATTTATTATAGGAATAAAAATATCATCATCATAAAACCCAGAAAATTTTTGAACATTTTCTGTTTCATCAAATAACTCTTTGATCTTTTGAATTTGTCCACTTTTTGACATCAAATACTTGTTCATTTTTGTTTCGGAAGAATATCGGAATAATCAAAACTCAGAGCACGTTTTCTAAACACATCATATTCTTTTTGTGTAACATATCTTCCTCGTTGCAAATGTATATTTCCTCGAGACTTTTTTGCTACATAACTTCTTACATCGAACTCATGGTAGGTTGTAGCATTCGTATCAAAAAATAGCAAAAGTTTAAAATAATGTATTATTCTTTTTAGCATCATTTCGCCTCATTCAAATAACTTGGAAAAAGATCATCCACAAGAAGATCCTCTTTATTAGTATAAAACTTTTCGTTTAAGGTTCTCAATACCTTGTTCTTAGTAACTTCACTAGGAATAATCGCATTGGAACAAATTTTTGAAATGGTTGAAATAGACAAACCAGATATTGAAGCAAATTCAGTTTGCTTAACACCCAATCCTGTTAAAATTCTCTTTAAATTGTTCATAACTTTTTTTGGTTCAATATTTCTATGTTTATTCATATTTATAGTATATTCAAATCACTATAAAAATCAACATAAATATTCATTTACTTTCATTTCATAGTAAAATCACACAAACATCGCAAATATTACTGTTTCTGGTCAATTTGAAATTAGCATTCCATTATACAACTCATTTAAAGAAAATTACCGCATTTTGCTTCTGTGTAAGCTCTTCAGAGAAAAATTTCAGGCTCATAATACACGCGCCATTTAGCATTAAAAAGAGTGGATTCTTTTGTAAATTTGGTATGACCTCGGCTGCTTTTAACAGAAGCATGTAGTTGCTTCGTGTTTATCTGTAGGTGGTCAAGAAGAAATCCAGCTTTACGCCTGACGACTTCAGAAAAACGCAAGGCGTACTGTTTTAATTTTTCAAAGTCAATTGCTTCCCGGTGCTCATTTACGGGTTCGAAGAAAAGCTCTGGAGTGGTAAAATTGGTATCTACATAGAGAAAGTCGAGAAGAGCTTTTTCTACATCAGCAATTTGAATGGTACGGTTTTGGAGAGATATTGTATGATATCCAAAATAAATGTCTGGTTTCACTTTGACGAACTTGAAAATATAGGGATGATATTGGTATTTTTTGCCCATATGAGAATTAATTGAAACAATTGTATTGGGAACATGGTCAAACAACTTATAGTAATTCAATGCATAGGCAAGACTAACATAGGAATCTTCAAACAAACAATGACTTATGGCCAGCCAAGGTAAATTTCCCTGAAATTGTCCTGTAATTGAATCGTTAACAAGATACAATCCTTGTTTTATTCGAAGAAACCATCCATTTTTACTTAAAATCTGTATTCTGCCATGTGCAGAAGATTTGTCATATCTTGTTTGAAAAATTGTCAGTAATTCGTCGGTGTTAACAACTTTCCCATAAGTTTCAATAGTTTTCCCAATTAATTCAGCATCTGATCTTGATAATATTGTGTTTGTCATTTGCATGTTTGTATTCTTATTAATTGCCAAACAATGAATACACGAAAACATTTGAAATCATGTTTTCGCATTTTTTCTAATACAACTTTAGCCTTTCCTTTCATATATAACAATTCCTTCGTTTTTTACAATTTCATCAATTTTGGATTCTTTTACTATCTGCTCTTTACTAATGAGATCTATTTTTTTACAAAAAGTTTCTGTGAGACTTTCGAGAAGAGCAAAGTAATCAAAACCTTTCAATTGTCCATGACTATCAATAACCAGGTCTATATCGCTGTTAGAATCCGCAATTCCTTTTACGTATGATCCGAAAAGGATAACAGAATAAACTGGTTGATCCCTAACAATTAGATAAATTTTGTCTTTCAGTTCTTGTATGGAATAAATCATAATTTTTATAGAATTGCTGCAAAGAATCGAAAATCATTTTTTTCTATATGGCTTATAGAATTGCTTCTCATCGAAATCTAATTTTTTTACGATATAGTTTTTAAACTCCTCCACATGTGAAAAAGCACATTTAGCTTCTTCAACAGAAGGTACATAATAGTCATCAGGATATCTAATTTCTACAGCATAAACAGATAGTATTTTCGACATATCTTTAAATTTTGTAAAATCCCACTCAAACTCGGAACAAAGATTAAGAAGATACACTATGTCATGGTTTCTCTTAAAATCAATTTTGCGACTTATGAGAAATGCCTTAAGAGCTTTTTCGGCAAACTGTTGTGAGTGAAGCAAACAGATTCTGTTAAAATTTCATCATCTTGATCGTCTAACAACTTTACGATAGTCTTATAGTCAGTAAAAGCCTTATTCAACCAATTGCTGATTTCTTGATTGATTGTCAAAAAAGAATCCCTTCTTCTAATGCTGTTTTGGTTACACTGTGAACCATAGAAGTATAATTCCCGATCTCTGATCGAGATCGAATAATAATATCACATGGAATATGCTTTTTTGCAAGATCCTCTTTAATTTGATAAGAAATATCAATCTTCTCATTCCGCGTTAAAGACTTTTCGACAATTATCAAAAAATCCCAGTCACTATCATCAGAAAATTGTCCTCTTGATCTTGATCCAAACAAAAGAACCTTAGTAACTTTTATATGGTAAAAATCAAAAACATGATAGATAACTTCTTTAATTTCGTTTTGACGCGATTTCATTAGGCTCCTCTATATATCGAAGAAAGTCACGTGGGTGATATTTCTTCTAGATGTCTTCTTCTTTGTGAATTATTGCGGTTAGAATTTTCTTCATAACGGTTTATCACTCTT
>JAGLCW010000209.1 GCA_023146045.1 Caldisericia bacterium | reverse complement strand
CTATTGGATCAGTAATTTCTTTTGGATCACCAGTAATAGGACTGTATTCAATACTAGTTGTTTTTGTTCCACTATCTGTTGGCTGAGTAATGCTAGTTGGTTGTCCATTAGAGTTGTATTCAATAGTTGCTTCATTATTCAATGGATCTGTAATGCTTGTTGGTAGACAAGGATTATCAAGATCTGTATATGCAAAAGTTGTTGTTGCATCAACTCCAGCTGTTACAGTTTCTTGAACCTGTGTAACATTTGAATCTATTGATACTGGAGTAGAATATGTAAATGTTTTAACATATGAAGGTTGTCCAGCTTGACCAGGAGGAAGAGTTACAGAAGCTACATGTCCAACGCTATCATATACCATAGTTGTGGTTTCGCCATAGGAGTTTTTACTTGTTGTTTGGAATCCAGTTGTAGCATTGTATCCCATCTCAATTTTAAGTGTAGTAGTAGCATCGGTTTGTTCTATTTTCTCCAATTGCTTGGACGAAGCACCAAAGTAATAATCAACTGAAATACTTTCTGCATCTGTTACAGTTGTTTTTTTGTCATATGGAGTAGTAGCTGTAGCATAAGAAAAACTTGTTACATTTGAAGCTGGATCAGTCCAACTTGTTACTTTGTATGGAGAACTTGCTTCATAATCAATTTCGTAACTATCATTAAGGAAGTCATCGTGACCGGTGATCAGATTGTTTCCGTCATAACTGAATGTTGTTGGCCTCGTTGGTGGAGGAGTTTGACTATTATCTTGTGGTTGGGTAATGGTAGTAAGTTGATTACTACCATTTTGAGTAAAAGACCAAGTATTACTCATTGGATCATTAATACTTGAGAGTTTTTGATTTGCATCCCAAGTGAGTGTTATTGCTCTGCCAGATAAAGAATCTGTAGCAGAGATTGGATTACCATTTGCATTGTATACAATATCAATTGTATCTAGAATAGTTCCACATACTTCTGATATAGTTGTTAATTTTCCATCAGCACCAAATACTTGTTTAGTATGGTTTAATCCTTGTAAAATATATTCTCCAGAGACTTCTTTGGTTAGTTTACCTGCAAAGCCTTTTGGATTTGTATATGTTTGAGTTTGAGAGTCATATGTAAAAACATACAATGCACCCGATGGGTCCATGTATGTAATGTCTCCAGTTTGACCATCTTCGCTTACGCACGTATGCAAGTTAGTCATCCATCCTTTGCCAACCCCTACATCAATACCTGCATTCATAGAGTTATGTGCAAGTTGTAATGAAAGTGGTAAACCTGATGCAGTTTTAACATTTAGTAAACTAGTTGTTACTAAATGATTACCTGTTTGTAAATTGGTTACCAAATTAGTCCAACTACTAGAAGCCAAAGATGCTTTTTCGTCTCCATTGTCTGGAAGACCAGCAAGATTAGAACCAGTCATTAATGTACCTACAAATAAAGGACGAGGAAATAATGTATTCTTGACTCTAAAGAATGTACTTGTTATGACATTATACCGAGGGGGG
>JAGLCW010000208.1 GCA_023146045.1 Caldisericia bacterium | reverse complement strand
TTTCAATTTTCAGTTGAAAAAGGGGCCAAAATTTGCTACCTATTCTCCAGAAGCTCTTAATACTTTTGGAGGTGAAAGGAGTGATTTATCTAATGGACAAATACTCGATAGTAAAACTCAAGCTAGAAGGAATGTCAATTCGTAAAATTGCAAGAGAATTGAATATGGATCGGAAAACTGTAAATAGATACTGGACCACTTATCAGCAAGAAATTCAAAATATGAAGGAATTTAATTCTTCTTTACCAGAGGTTCAAGAAAGAATAGTATTAGAACCAACTTATGATTCATCAAATAGAAAAACACGTAAATATACTAAAGAAATGGATCAAACAGTTGATGTTATTCTTGCAGCGGAAGAAGAAAAAAACAAAAAGCTAGGCAATCATAAGCAACAACTCACATATCACCAAATCCATCAAAAACTGGTTGATAAAGGATTTAAAATTGGTATCACAACGATTTCAAATAGGCCACGCATATGCATATTCACTTAAAAAAGAATCAAGAGAAGCTAGATATAAAACTTCATTCCATGAAATAACCAATTTTACATTTTCACGAGTTATGTAAAAATAGAATTGTACCTTGAAATTTTAACCTATGTGAAAACTACTTCTAACAGGAGACACAAGATATTTTTTTCTTAAACCATGTCCGTTATTCTATCTTTACGGACATGTATTATTTGTTAGGTTCTTCCAACTGTTCTGCAATACTTTTTGCCCATTCTGAAATAGCTTCCCAATCTCTAAAGTCTCCCAGTGGCGCATTCATTTTTTTTATAATAAATTTATGAACCATATTCATGTCTTCCAAAAGCATTTTGCCGTTAAAAACCATAATACCTTTAGGATTTATTTGTTTTAACAACAGTTCTAGATAATTTGGAAATTTCCAATTCTTTATTGATTCAGTTGGTTCTTCTTTTCCAGTTGGTCCATCTGAGAATATCCATACTCTTTTTTCTTGAAGCAAAGAGAAGTGCTTTTTTAGCAAGTTTTCCATACCTGGTAACCATTTACCTACGTAGACACCACTTCCGAGGATAATTGCATCGTAATTCTTCATTTTCAAAGAAGCAGATGCTTTTTCTATATTTACATCAAATCCATCGGTTTGCAATATTTTACAAACATGTTCTGCTATTTCTCTTGTTGATCCATATTTACTTGAATATGCAATTAATACTTTCATATTTTCTCCAAACTTCAAAATCAAAAATTCAAATTCTAAAACTAATAACAAGTTTATATACTAAAATAGCACGAACAAATTTTTACTATAAAATATTGCAAACAGATGAAGATAATAAATATGAACTACTGAATCTTGATACAAATGAAGCTGTTAGCTTTATTAGTGACTCATTGTCATTTTCTATCAAACTAATAAAAGATGGCTTTCTGCATTCTTATATTGATGATAAAAAATATTCAGACTTCATAGAATCCGCTAAAGAAGATGAAGAAATGAATAGTCCTATGTTTGATTTATCCAAGTATATCTTTCGAAATACGGTTTTTTTTATGAGTTACAAAATATTCAATTTAGAAATGATGAATCCAATAGATTTAGAATCTCCAATAGCACTTAGCACTGAATCACTTATCGAGTTAGTGAAATCACAAGAATCAAGCGAAGAAGACTCTCCTGTTCATGGTTATGGTCCAAGATGGCCATATGATATACCAATTACAAGTGATTCATCCAACATTATTCTTTGGATAGATCCAAACAGTAAAATGGTACATCATTCAAGATTCTTTGAAAGAAAAACATTTTGTAGAAACTACAAGGCAAAACGTTTTTATTGAAACACTTCTTAAATATTATATAATTCCATTATAGAATGTAATAATTTTTGTGAATTTTAACTTGGAAGACTAAGTTTTATGTACACAAAATACTTTGGAGGAAGAATGTCAACTGATATATCGTGGTTAAAATTGTTAGATATAATTTCATATGAACCATCTGCATTAGAATTGTCAAAGAATTTCATACTTTTTTTTGTTATGTTTTGTATTGGTGCATACATCGCCTACAAAATTATTAATCGGAGAAAAAACTACATCAATATGATTGGATTACAATACTCATCAATAGCTTTATTATCAATGCTATCTGTGAGTCTTTTTACTATAGTTTCAATAAGTTATACAGTACCGACACAAAACGATCCGACTTTTTCCCACAGACACTATATAGAAATCTTAGTATTTGGTGTTTTGTTTCTCACATTCCTTACAGGATGGATTTACAAAAGATTTGAAAAGAATCACACTACAATATGTTTGTATGGAATTAACCCAAATCATAAAATTGAATTAATTAAAAAAGCAGTAGCCCAATTAGGTTGGATTGATTACGAAATTAACAAAGAATACAAAAGAAATTTAGCATACTCAAGATATTCATACGCCAACAATATGCGCGAGGAAATTGTTATAACAAGTAGCAAAAAAAATATTTACATACGTGGTAATAGTATTTTGTATGCAAAATTGGTGAGTAATGATTTAGAAAATAATTATATTGAAGGTACAGAATTAGATTCATTCAAAGAAACATTTATTGAAGTAATTGTTAGTTCACATACTTACACCACAAGAGCTTGGGTTGCTTTTTGGTTTTTTATAGTTGGGGCAGCATCTTCGCTTTATATAATAGTAAATTATACTTTTTTAAATTTGGACATATTATTTTTTTTGATGCTTCCCATGAGTTCTATTTTAACAATTGGTCTTCTGTTTTTATTTGTAGATTCATTCAATATACCATCTAGCAAAGTTAAAAGATGGTGAAGAAATCAATGAAGAACCTGATGAACCAACAGAACTAAATACACAAACTACAGAAGAAACATTTGACCAATCAGTAGATATATTCAGAGAAGGAATAGATTCAAATGCAGATTTTATTAAGAGTCCAAGATTATGTCAGCACACCCTTCGGGGGTGAATAGACTTGCAAAAAACATGCAGTATTGGTTATCCGAGAATCCGTAGCAATAAACTGCCTCGTGGTTGGTATATATTCCATAACACGTATCAGAATAAATTATTTCTTTTTGATCTCCATTTTTGGATATTCTCCACAAATAGGAAAATTTTGTTTCTGGTGTATAGTATATCCAACGATCACTCAAATTAAATTTCTTAACTGGTTCATTTAGGAATAGTTTTTCATTTTCTCCTTGAAGATCCATGGTGTACAAAAAGCCATCTTCTCCAATGTAGTATACATTTTCCTCGTCCATGGTTAATCGCTGGTTTGTTTTTCTCTTAACACTAATCGAGTAGAGCCATCGGTTTTAAGTTTCACGATATAATTGTCTTCGTTAACAAAATAAAGGTACTCTTTATAAAGATTAATGCATGTTACACCGTCATTGCTTAAGCAGTATCGCTTTCCAGTAGTAAGATTTTGTCTAAAAAAAGTTGTATACCATGGACTAGAAAAGAATAGTGAATCATTTTGAACTAAATATGAACATGGAAAATCTAGTAT
>JAGLCW010000207.1 GCA_023146045.1 Caldisericia bacterium | reverse complement strand
ATAACTTTCCAACCATTATCTGCTTTGTTTTCTGCTTCTTCTGCAGAAAATACTGCTTTCCCAACAGCTGCTCCTGGTGATGCCGGCAAACCACTTGCAATAACTTTTGCTTCTTTTTGCATTTTTGGATCAAATCTTGGATGTAAAAGTTGATTTAAAGAATCTGGATCAACTTTCATTAATGCTTCTTCCTTAGTTAATAGTCCTTCGTTAACTAAATCAACTGCAATTCTTACTGCTGCAGCCCCAGTTCTTTTTCCATTTCTTGTTTGTAACAAATAAAGCTTTTTGTCTTCAATAGTAAATTCAATATCCTGCATGTCATTGTAATGGCTTTCTAATGTATCCAATATTTTTATCAATTCTTCATAACATTTTGGCATTATTTTTTCTAGTTCTAAAATATGCTTTGGTGTTCTTATTCCAGCAACAACATCTTCACCTTGAGCGTTAAGCAAAAATTCACCGTATAAAGCTTTTTCACCAGTAGAAGGATTTCTTGTGAAACACACCCCTGTACCAGATTCATTATTTTTATTTCCAAAAACCATGCTTTGAATGTTTACTGCTGTACCCAATAATTCTTCAATCTTATTCAATCTACGGTATATAATCGCCCTTTCGTTGTTCCAAGAACCAACTACTGCGTTTATTGCATCTTTTAGTTGAATCATTGGATCTTGAGGAAAACCTTCTCCTCTTTCTTGAATGTAAAGCTTTTTGTATCCGTCTATTACCTTCTGCAAACCGTCTGTATCTAATTCATTATCGAGAATAACGTTTTTTTCTTTTTTTATCTTTGAAAGAACAGATTCAAATTTATGGTGTTCAATTCCATAAACCACATTCCCGAACATTTGAAGGAATCTTCTATAGGAATCACATATGAACTTTGAATTTCCAGAGCTATTCATAAGTTGCTCTAATATTTCATCATTAAACCCTAAATTAAGAATTGTATCCATCATTCCTGGCATAGAAACAGCAGCACCGGATCTGACGGAAACTAGTAAAGGATTTTTTGGATCACCAAAAATTTTCCCAGAATCTTTTTCCATTTGATTTAAATGTTCTTTAATTTCATCGAATAGATGTTCTGGATATTGATTACCGTTGTCATAATAATACTGACACACTTCGGTAGTTAATGTGAAGCCTGGAGGAACCGGTATGCCAAGTAGTGCCATTTCTGCTAAATTAGCGCCTTTTCCACCCAAAAGTTCTTTCATATCTTTAGAACCTTCTTGAAACTGATACACAAATTTTTCGTTCATATTAATTGCCTCCTTGAAACACAACATTGGAAAAATCACAAAACTTTAATAGTAATAAATTTACGGCAGATATCAGTCTGTATCTATTTTCTTTAGCCAAATTTTCATCGCAGTTTACTAGGACGTTGTCAAAGAAATTTTCTATCAATTTGTTCAATGAATACATTTCTTCTATTTGTGTGTTGTAATCAATTGTGTTGTTAATCTTATCCATAACAATTTTTAACTGCGAAAAAAGTTCTTTTTCTTCTATTTGTTCAAACAAAGATTCATCTACAATTTGTTCATTGTACTTGCCTTTTGTGATGTTTTTAATTCTTGTGAATGATTCACATAATGTTTTAAACTCATCCTTGCAAGCATTTTCTTTTAGAAGCTCAATTTTCTTTTTTAATTCACTAGGATGTCCCCAATCGTTTATCAATACAGCATTTACAAAATCGTATCTATGTAAAGCTTGTAAAAATAATTTTAACCTATTCATGTAAAAACCTTTTGCTTTTTTTAAGGTTGTTTCTAAATCGAAATCGAGGTTGTTCTCTTTTTTGTAAAGTTCTAGAGCAGAATAAAACACATCTTTTAGTGAAATTTTTATTTCTTTTGAATATAAAATTCTTAAAAGCCCATTCATCTGTCTTCTTAATCCCAATGGATCGGCAGATCCAGAAACAGCAGTGCCTATTGCCAGTGCTCCAGCTAAAGTATCAACTCTATCTAAAACTCCTAGAGTTGCACCAATACCAGTTTTTGGAATGGTGTCGCTCTCTCTCCTTGGTGAATAAGCATCTTCTATTGCAATGCACACATCTGGATTTTCCCCATCTAGTGAAGCATAAATACGACCCATTGTTCCTTGAAGTTCTGGAAGTTCTGACACCATGTGGGACGGAAGATCCATTTTTGATAAAAAAGCAGCTCTTTGTAGCATTTCTACCGGCTGACCACACACAAATTTAGTAGACAGTGATTGTAACCTTTTTGTTTTTTGAAGAAGAGTACCTAAACCTCGGATGAAGACCATTTTGTCTATCATGCTTTCTCTGTTTTCCATTTTTATTTTTCTATCTTGAAAAAAGAAAAAACTGGAATCTTCCAATTTAGCTGTTACAACTTTTTTATACCCTTGAGCAACTTTTTCTTCATCTCTTGGACCGTTCATAACAAATTGAAAAGAGTTTAATAGCTCACCATTTTCTTTTTTCATTGTGAAGCAGATAAGATGATCTTCAATCATGGTTTGAGTAGCCTCGTTTGGAATACCGAGTAGTTTTTCAGAAAATTCAGTCTTACACACAATTGGATATTCTGTGCAAAAAGCATTCCTCTCAATAATTTCTATTGGTGCATCACTTCTTACGGCATTGCTTATTATTTCGAATCGTTCTTGTGTATCCGTAATAACAAAATTATTTTCCATACATTCAAAATATTTTTCTGCTTCAGCAACAACAATTGGTTCAAAACCTCTAAGTCCTCTAGAAATAAAACTTGAATCAATTCCAAACATTGAAACATTTAAAGTTTCATTTCCATATAATGAACAAACCCATCTAACTGGTCTAACAAAATGATTGCCATTCCATGTCATGTTCTTGTCGAATGGATATTTTTTAATCCATTCATGAAAATTATTTTCTATAACTTCTTTAGTTGATAAGCACTTTGGTGATACAGTTGCCACAACATAGTCTTGTCCTTTGATTGTTTCTACATTGTAAGATTCTGCTCCGCATTTTTTTAAAAACCCATTTAAAGCTGGAGTTGATTCTCCATTTTTTAATGCAATTGAAACAGGAGGTCCTTTTACTTTTTGTGGTAATATTTTCTGAACGGGACAAACGTTTTTAACATAAAAAATCATGCGCCTAGGAGTTAACTTGAATACTGTACTATCAAATTCTATTGAAGAATTTTTAAGCCAATCTGAAAATTGCTGCTTCATATTTCCTAGCATTTGCTTCATGGATGAATATGGTAATTCCTCCACACCAATTTCAATAAGAAGATCACGATTCATTGTTCGCTTCTCCCTTCTGTCTATCAATAATAATGCTTGCAGCTTTTCTAGCCAAAGATCTAACTCTTCCTAAGTACTGTGCCCTTTCAGAAACAGAAAGTGCTCCAGCCGAATCCAAAATATTGAAAATATGAGAACACTTCAATGCATATTCATATCCAGGCCATACAAGATTTTGTTCAAAGCACATTTCTCCTTCTTGAATATACAATCCAAATAAGGCGTATAAGCGCTTATGGTTAGCTTTTTCATGACAATACATAGATTGCTCATATTCTTCGGTTTTCCTTAGATATTGGTATTTTTTACCGCCTCCATATTGAAGGTCGTAAATTGAATCCTTTTCTTGGAGATACATAGATATTCTTTCCAACCCATATGTTATTTCTACGGCTGGGGTCGTTAACGTATATCCACCAACTTGTTGAAAGTACGTGAACTGTGTTACTTCCATTCCGTCAAGCCATACCTCCCAACCTACTCCCCGCGCTCCCAAAGTAGGAGCTTTCCAGTTGTCCTCAATAAATCTAATATCATGTTTTTCTGTTGGAAAGCCTACAAAAGCTAGACTTTCAACATATAATTCTTGAATATCCACTGGAACTGGTTGCAGAATAACCTGCATTTGATGGTGCTTGTATACTCGATTTGGATTATTTCCGTAACGCCCATCAGATGGCCTTCTAGATGGTTGTACATAACATGCCTTGTATGGATCATCGCTTAATACATAAAAAAAGGTGTATGGAGACATTGTTCCTGCCCCTACTTCCATATCCCATGCAGGTAAAGTAATACATCCATTATCCGCCCAAAAAGTTTTTAGATTTTTGATTAATGTGTCTAATGAAAAATTCTCTTTCACAAACAGCCTCGCTTCTCATTGCATTCAATTAGTCAAATGATTTCAATATATTATACAGAAATTAATGGACAGAAAAATTTTACTTAACATATTTTAAAATTTTTAAAAGAAATTTGCTTTTTTTAATTAATACATTAAAATTCTTTTTGCATCGAAAAAGCGTGGGCCTGTGGCGCAGCTGGGAGCGCGCCTCCATGGCATGGAGGAGGTCACGAGTTCAAGTCTCGTCAGGTCCACCACTTACTATAGAAGGTGGAATATGAAAGAATTAATCATCACCGAAAAACCTTCCGTCGCTCGTGATCTTGCTAAGAATCTTGGTGTTTTTGAAAAAAAAGATTCTTCGCTTGTTTCGGACAAATACATAATAACTTGGGCCGTTGGTCATCTATTAGAGTTATCCGAACCGCAAGACTACGACAAAGCCTATAAATTTTGGACGATTGAAAAATTGCCCATTATTCCAAAAGCGTTCACACTGAAGCCGATAATTACTTCCAAGAAACAGTTAACAGAAGTAATGTCGTGCATAAAAAAAAGAGGCATTAGTTCAATAATTAATGCATGTGATGCCGGTAGAGAAGGCGAGTTAATATTCAGAAACCTTATTGAATATTCAAAAACAAAAAGACCTATCAAGCGTTTATGGCTTTCTTCCATGACTAGTGCAGCAATAAAAAAAGGTTTTGAGAACATAAAAGACGGTTCTGAATTCGATTCACTTGGAGAAGCTGCAAAATGTAGATCACATGCAGACTGGATGATAGGAATTAACGCCACAAGAGCAATTACTAGACGATGTGGAGATTTATTCTCAATAGGTAGAGTTCAAACTCCAACTCTTTCTATTTTGGTAGAACGAGAAAAAATTATTAAAAAGTTTAAAAGTCGGAAGTATTACGAAGTTTTTGTAGCTTTCTACCAAAAAGACAATGAACTTTCCTACCAAGGTCACTGGATTTCAGATGACAAAAAAGCTGAGAATATACACGAAGTATCTTCAAAGAAAAAAGCAGAAGAACTTTGCAAATTAATTCTTAAAAAAACGGGAATAATTCAAGATCTTTCACCAAAAAAACGCAAACAGAGTCATCCTTTGCTTTTTGACCTAACTGAATTACAAAGAGAAGCAAACAAACGCTTTGGATACACGGCTTCACATACGCTTTCCATTGCTCAAAAGTTATATGAAGGCAAAAAAGTTATTACATATCCAAGAACAGATTCACGTTACCTTCCGAAAGATATGGTCAGTGAATTACCTGCAATACTTAAAACGCTCTGCAAGTTAGAGATATACGAACCTTTTGCAGATAAAAGTCTATCTCACTCAATGAAATTCACCAAGCGTGTTGTGGATGACAAAAAAGTAAGTGATCATTTTGCACTAATTCCAACATCAAAAAAACCAAATTTAACAGCGTTCAGAGATGATGAGAAAAAAATCTACGACCTAATCGTCAGAAGATTTCTTTCTATATTTTTTCCTCCAGCAGAATATCTCGATACTCATTTTATGACAAACGTAGAGAATGAACTTTTCGAAACCAGGGAAAAGGTTTTAACAAAGGCTGGTTATAGAGAAATATATGGAGATAAAGTTAAAAAAAGTTCCTTCGCAAAGCTTAAAAATAAAAATGTGTCTGACGTGTTAGCTAGCGAAGTTGAAGAAAAAGAAACAAAGCCACCTGCAAGATACAATGAGGCTACACTCCTTTCTGCAATGCAAGGAGCAGGGAAACTTGTTACAGATGAGGAACTTCAAGAAGCATTAAAAGAAAAAGGCATTGGAACTCCTGCAACAAGAGCTCAAATCATTGAAAGACTGATTAAAGTAGGCTACTGCGAAAGAGTTGGCAAAGAAATCATTCCAACAGAAAAAGGTATGTATTTGATTCAAATTTTAACTCATGTTGAATTAAAAGAGCTCGTTTCTCCAGAATTAACAGGTTCTTGGGAACGCAGGCTCCTTAAAATCGAAAACAATGAGTTAACATCTAAAGACTTTCATAATGAAATGAAAAAATTTACAACACATATCATAGATATGGTAAAAACTGCTGATTTTGACTCTCTAGAGGGTGGCGAGATTGGTGTTTGCCCACTTTGCGGGTCTATGGTAACAGAGAGAACATCAAATTGTAAATGCACGAATCAGGATTGCAGTTTTAGTATTTCCAAAAGAATCAAATCTTGCCGAATTCCAACATCAGAAATGAAAGCGATTATCTCAGATAAAAGAACAACAAAACCACTATGGTTTAGGTCCACCAAGGGCAAAAGTTTTGAAGCCTATCTAATTTTAGGCAAAGAAAACAAAATTGAATTTGAATTCATCGACTATGAAAAAATTATTAACGACACTCCGATTGGTAAATGTCCAAAATGCCAATCTAATATTATCGAAAAGCTTGGATACTATGACTGTGTGAATGAAGATTGTGATTTTAAAATTCGAAAAGTTATCCTTAGTCAAAAACTAACTCCTGCTGATGCTGTTGATATTATCGAAAAGGGTGAAACAAAAAAACTTACAAACTTTTGGTCATTACGTAAAAGAAAAAAATTCTCCGCAAGACTTCGATTGGACAAAGAAACTTTTAAAATTGTCTTTGATTTTAGAAAAGATCCGTCAGACAAAAAACCAGCTAAATTTAGTGCTAAGAAGACTGTAAAAAAAGAAACTAAATAACGAAGTTTTCTTGACAAACTCTTGAATTATAATAACTTTTAACCATAGAATTTTGTATAAGATTTATGATTTTGTTTTGGTTTCAGAGGGAGGTATCTATGCGATACTTTAAGAAATGGCTTGTATTGGTTATTGCATTTCTATTGGTTGCCCCTACATTGGGGTCTATCGGTAATGTGAGTAATTTTACCAATGCAGCAGAACCAATGCTTTACGTGCAGGTTGATATACAGAAACCTGAAGATGTCCAAGGTATTATTGACAGTGGCATCGAAGTAATTGAGCAGTACCCTGCATATATTTATGGGAAGGCTAGTAACGCTCAGTTTGAAGAAATGAAAAAAGATCATTTCCTCATTTCTAGAGTTAAAGATCCAAATCCTGTATACATTAATGGCGGTGTGATTTACCCTGCCAATGATGACTCAAAATCTTTTATTGGAGTTACAATTCCAGAAGGTTTTGAAGAAAATTACTATGCAGATGTAAATGAACCAAATTACTATTTAGTAAAATTTGGTGCTCCCGTAAAGAATGTCTGGGTAAACCAACTAACACTTGATAGCATAGAATTAGTTGAGTACTACCACGAAAACGCTTACGTTGTACGCTGCAGACCTTCAGATGTTGGTAAATTGTATATGGCAAAATTTGTTACAGCTGTTATGCCTTATGTTCCAGCATTTAAAGTCCCACCAGAAATGAAAACTTCTGACGAATGGGTCAGTGTCCTGGTTTCTTTCTGGGGTGGAGTAGATCCTGTAGGTGAAACAAAACTCATTAAAGAACAATCAAATAGCTTTTTATTAGGATCAACTACTGCTTCTGGAGATGCTTTCTCTATAGGAGTTGTAGGTTTAAAATGGGAAAATATTAACAAACTAGCTTCTATTCCTAGCATCCAATGCATAGAACTTCCTCCAGACAATATTTCACTTAAAATGGATGTTGGACGAAAAATAGTTGGAGTTCACCTGGTTGACCAAGCATACACGCAAGGAGACTCTCCCGTTCGTTTAGACGGTAGCGGAGAGCTTGTTGCAGTGTTTGACAGTGGCTTGTCCGGTGGATACGGCGGATTAAGTGCAGACTTTTCCGGTAGAGTGCCTTATGCAAGAAATTATGCACATAGCTATCCTCCATCATATGGTGGTTGGGCGCGTTGCTACTCTGGTAGTGCAAACAGATTTAATTCTGGAATTACTCCAAGACCAGTTTCTTGGTTTAACTTCAGCCTTCCTGCCACAAGAGCATATTGGAATGGAGCCCGTGGACCTTCAAACTATTGTGATGTTTGGGGTCATGGAACACATGTTACCAGTGTAATTGGTGGAAATGGTGCACTTTCTGGTGGTTTATACAAGGGAGTCGCTCCAAATGTACGCTTCTTTGTTCAAAGAATCACAAGATCATGGGATACTTACGACTTTTGGCCGAGTGGAACGTATCCAAGATACGCATATAGAAATCGCCATCCAAGAAATGAAGATCGTCCTGCAAAAACTCATCCAAGTTTAACAAGACCAACAATATGGGATCCAATTCCATCTCCGGATGGAATGTCTCCTGGGTATTATTCTCAAGATGAAATTCCTTATAAATGGGACATGGACCCTCTCCCACCAGAAGATATTCCAGATACTGGTCCTTTCCCAAGCTTCCACGATGTGCCAGTTGTAAGTGGAGAAGTTTATGGACCTGAGTTTGGTCCTATAGATCCATCTGGTACAAACTTTGCTCCTGAAGAAGGACCTCCAAATAATCCAGGATCCCCATATTTTTCTGGAGCAGCTGGGTGTGTTAACTGGGCAATGTACGACGCTTATTACAATGCTGGAGCTAGAATTCAAAACAATAGCTGGTGGTTTTACTTCCTTCGCACACGCCAAGGTTATTCACCAGATCCAGGTTCACCAGTATTTAGTACATATGACTATAACGCAATTTCACGTTTTGTAGACAACTTCCAGTATTTCCATCAAGACTTTTTAACGGTATGGGCTGCTGGCGACAATGGCCGTGACCGTGACTTAAACGGTATTGTAGATGTCCAAAAAGATGTCAACGGAGATATGACTTACGGAGATCCATGGATTGATGGAGAAAACCAAACTTTCTTTGCTCCAGCTCCTGTAAAAAATGGTATTACGGTTGGAGCTTGCGAAAACTTCAGACCAGAATTAAACGATATAACTTATGGTGACATTTCTGGAATGACAAAAGCTAATTTTGGTTTGTTCTTAACTAACGAACTTCCTGAATGGGCCGGACTTATTAAAGAAGACTTAATTGCAAATGCGAATGAACCACTTCCACTAGACGCAACTCCTGAAGAAATCATAAGAGGTTATTCAGACGCCGTAGCAAACAGAAGACTAGTTGATGATCCAACTGGTAAATTTGGTATGGCAGCAATTAGTACAAGAGGTCCAAGCTCTGATAACAGAATTAAACCAGATTTAGTTGCTCCTGGAACAATGGTTATTGGTAAATTATCAGTATACAGCTACAACGGTAGTGGTAAACAAACTCAGTATCCTTATGAATACGACTATACTCCACCAACAGGTTTACCTGATTCAGATTACGCATATATGAGCGGTACGAGTGTTTCTGCTGGTTTTGTGTCTGGTGCTTCAGCTCTTGTTCGCCAATATTACAGACAAGTTGAAGAATTAAATATTGCACCTACTCCAACGGCAGCATTAATTAAAGGAACTCTTATTCATGGTGCAACAAACATGGCACAAAAAGATGCTCCTAACCAATATGATATAATCCAAGAGGGTCAAAGGGTAGATGAAACTTTCGACGACACAACATCTATTGCTGATCCTAACCAAGGTTGGGGACTCTTAAATGTATACAATGCACTATTCCCAATCGCTCCAAGGGTGCAAAAGTATGATGATAACATTACTGGTGTAGATGCAGATGTAGCTACATACGAAGTTTTTGTTAGCAATACAGATGTTCCATTTGAAGCTACTTTGTGTTGGACAGATGAATCTGCAACTCCTAACTCGTGGCCAGTGTTAAAACACAACCTCGACTTAGTTGTTGTTGACCCAGCGGGTCTAATTTATCGAGGCAACCAATTTGGTACACCTCCTTCTCAAGACCCTAACGTTTCAGTTCCAATGGCAACAAGTACAGATACTTTAAATAACGTTGAAAGAATTGTTATTCTTGAACCAAAGATGAAAGGTAAATACACAATTAGTGTAGTTCCTTCCTCTCTTCCAAAAGCTCCTGGTGGACCAGTAAAATATGCATTAATATATTCTGGTGGTTTCAGTGATATGCCTGCCGAAGAACCTATTCCTGCTGCTAATCCATACATCCTTATTTTAGTAGCACTTGCTTTGATTGGCGTTGGTGTAATTGCTCTAAGAAGAAAACATCAAAACTAAACTTTTTTAGATATCTTCTTACCTAAAAAAAGCGGAGAGTTAAACTCTCCGCTTTTTTTATTTAATTATCTTTTTATACTAAACACATGCGTAAAACAAATTTATCACTAAAGTACGTTTTGTGGGTTTTTCTGGTCATTCTAGTTCTAATTTTTATAGCCATAATGCCTCCTATTCAAAACGCTTTATTGGGTATCACAACAAGCATTGTAAATTTCCTTTTAGAAGCATTTGGTTACGAAACAATGGTTCTAGGAAATAAAATCGCTCTTACCACTGGTACGGAAATGAAATTTACTATCATTCCTGATTGCACAGGAGTTTATCCGTTTATAATACTTATTGGTTTGATTGGTGCATTTCCAATAGAGCTTTCAAAGAGATTAGTAGGGGTTTTAGGTGCATTTGTAACAACTTTTAGCATTAACTACATTAGACTAATTCTATTAGTAGCAATAGGTCATAAAAGCAGAGAAATGTTCCAATACGCACATATATTTATATTCCAGATATCGTTTATATTGTTAATAGTAATCTATTTTTTATGGTGGGTAAAATGGATAATGAAAAATTCAAAGTAACATTTGATTCACG
>JAGLCW010000206.1 GCA_023146045.1 Caldisericia bacterium | reverse complement strand
CCTGTAATAGGAAAATCTGTAATTGGACTACCATACGGAATGCGAGATGTATTGCGATAAAGATTATAACCAATTACATTACTAGTATCTTGCGGAGGCGTCCATTCTAACAATACCTTCCCATGACCTGGATATGCACGAAGTGTAAATGGTTTATCAGGAGCAGGAGATGGATTAGGAGGTTCAGGAGTAGGTGGTTGAGGGGTACCTGGATCTTGATTCACTGGAGGTGGAGGTCCATTTTTTGGGATAAAGGCTTGAGTTTTAGCGAGCATCTTCACCCCATTATTTGCCCAAAGTTGAATTTCATAGGAATCAGTATCTGTAGGACACACTAATTCAATAGTTCCACTGATTTTAGATGAAAGATTCTTATATGTAATCCTTTTAGTTTCACCGGCTTTGTATAAACCGATGAAATCCAATTTATACCCTGGTGCTCCACTATATTGTATGCTCAACTTCTTTTTATCCGGAGATCCAATGCTGATTTTCATGCTAATAGGGCCCCAATCAATACTAACTGGATTGCTAGTACCTAACTTTTTTTTATGAATCATATCCCACATTTGGAATTCATAGGATCCAGGTTCTTGTGGAGCATCAAATATAATAGTTCCACTGGTTTTAGAAGAAAGAGACTTACGGACAATAGGTGCAGTAGGATAACTTTCACCTACTTTGAATAAACAGATAGAATCAGAGACCCATCCTGGTGCCCCAGAAAAAGTAACAGTAATTTTTTTATTAGGACCAATCTCAATATTGCTTGGACTGGTTTTCAAGTTAACTTTTCCCCAATCAATACTAACTGGATTGCTGGTAGCTAACTTTTTTTTATGAATCATATCCCACATTTGGAATTCATAGGATCCAGGTTCTAGTGGAATCCAAAATTTAATAGTTCCACTGGTTTTACCTTGAAGAGACTTACGGCTAATAGGTGCAGTAGGATAACTTTCACCTACTTTGAATAAACAGATAGAATCGCGGGGCCATGTCATCCCAGAAAAAGTAACTGTTATTTTTTTATCAGGACCAATCTCAATATTGCTTGGACTGGCTTTCAAACTTTGAGCTTCAACTGGAGTAGCAGCAAACAAAGATAATGACAAACAAAAAATTAACAGCAATGAAAAACTCTTTAGAAATCTAGTCTGTTTCATGAATATCTCCTTAAATCACTTAAAATTAAAGGCATCAAATCTTTTTGTACTTCGTTGTTTTATGCTGGATAGACTATTGTCACCTGCATTTTTTGTCCATCCCATTCCACTTTACAACCCAGTGCTTCTGTAACAAAGCGTAGAGGAATTACAGTACGTCCTTGCAAAATCTTAGGAGCTACATCTAGATAAACAGTGCTACCATTAACTGTTGCTTCTCGTTTATCTATGTAGAGAATTATGTTAGTTGTACCAATGCTGTAAGTTACTGTATCTACTCTTCCAGATGTATCTTTAGAAAATCCTACTACAGCTCCAAGAGATTCACCAATAAAGCGGAATGGTACAAAAGTACGACCTGAGTCAATAAATGGAGGTACATCTAAAACAACCAATTGCTTGTTTACATAAGCATTCTTACTACCAATAGTTAGCAGAATTGTAATCTTATAATCAGCAAGAGGTGGGAGAGGGTTGTTTGGGTCTTGATTCACTGGAGGTGGGGGACCATTTTTTGGGATAAAGGCTAGAGTTTTAGCAAGCATAAACATGTTATTTGAAAATAACTCATTTTGTGCCCACAATTGAATCTCATAAGAATCAGTATCTATTGGACACGTTAATTCAATTGCTCCACTGGTTTTAGCTCCAAGGAGTACTCTGGCAACCGCTTCAGTTTGTCCTACCTTGTATAAACCGATGGCATCTTTGTAATATCCAGGGGCTCCATTATATTGTACAGTGAGTTTTCTTTTACCCTGAGAATCTGGAGATCCAATACTAACCTTCATGTTCACAGGGCCAAATTTACATTTAAATGGAGAACTTTTAACTAAAAAACTTTTCCTATTTCCTTCCATTTTGAATTCATAGGATCCAGGTTCTTGTGGGGCTTTAATTTGAATATTTCCACTAGTTTTGCCTTCAAGCCACTGGTGGGAAATAACTCTAGTTCCACCTACTTCCCATATGCTTATGGAATCATACTGAAATCCTGGAGCATTGCTAAAAGATACCTGAATCTTTTTGTCCCTGCCAATATAATGTGTGCCAATGGTATGACTTAGGCTGGCTTTTCCCCAATCAACACTAATTGGATTGCTGGTAGCTAACTTGTTTTGCCGATTACCTTCCCACATTTGGAACTCATAATTACCAGGCTCTTCTGGAGCATCAAATTCAAGCGTTCCACTTGTTTTAGAAGAAATAACCTGACGGTCAAGAAAACCAACTGGACCTTGGTCACCTACTCTCCATAAACCGATGTAGTCATTCTCATTTCCAGGAGCTCCAGAAAAAGTAACCGTTATTTTTTTGTTAGGACCAATTTCAATATTATTTGGACTAGCACTCAAGCTTTGAGCTTGAACTGGAGTAGCAACAAACAAAGATATAGACAAACAAAATACTAACAATAAGGAAAAACTCTTTAGAAATTTAGTCTGTTTCATAAAAATCCTTTTATCGGTTAGAATTAGAAAATGATCAATATTCTAGTCTCTATGATTATAAAACAAACGTATTTCAACACCTAACCCTAGAAGCTTTTTATGCCTAATATTATCCTCTTAAGATTGTCACCTGCATTTTTTGTCCATCCCATTCCACTTTACAACCCAGTGCTTCTGTAACAAAGCGTAGAGGAATTACAGTACGTCCTTGCAAAATCTTAGGAGCTACATCTAGATAAACAGTGCTACCATTAACTATTGCTTCTCGTTTACCTATGTAGAGAATTATGTTAGTTGTACCAATGCTGTAAGTTACTGTATCTACTCTTCCAGATGCATCAACAGTATATCCTACTTTAGCTCCAAGAGATTCACCAATAAAGCGGAAAGGTACAAAAGTACGACCAGAATCAATAAATGGAGCTACATCTAAAGCAACCGTTTTCTCGTTTACTTTGGCATTTTTGCTACCAATGATTAGTATTATAACAACTTTTTGT
>JAGLCW010000205.1 GCA_023146045.1 Caldisericia bacterium | reverse complement strand
CCTTCACCTATTTTCTTCAAGTAATATGCAGAAAATACAGGATCATGTTTTGAAGCTACTACTGCAGCCAACCATATTGCTCTTCTTAAATACCTTGATCCTCTTTTAGATATGTGGTTTTTAGTACCTGTAAATGAACCAGATTGTTTTACAGAAGGATCAAGTCCAGCAAATGCAACTAACTTACCGTAGTCAGAAAATCTCTTGATATCACCAATCTCACCCACAATAGCAGCACCTAGTATTGGACCAACACCAGGGATTGTAGTAATAACACTATTCACTTCGTTAAGTGTCTGTATCATTTTTTCTTCTACTTCTTTAATGTTTGTTTCCATGAACTGAATCTGTCTAAGAATCATTTTCAGTTGAAACGGAAAAGCATCAAGTGCGTAACCAATGCCAAAAGAAGTCTTAGCTGCTTTTTTCAATTCTTTTGCTTTTTCTTTACCGAGTCTTCCTCTGCTTGCCTTGGATAAAACGTATGTAAGCTTTTTTGTGTTTACTGATAGTATTTCTTCAGGTGTAGTATAGTTCAAAAGAACTTCCTCTGATGTTTTTCCAAAAACATCAGAAAACAATGAAGCATACTCAGGAAATACTTGATCTAAAACAGCAATTGCCTGTCTTTTGCAATCAGAACAAGTTTCAACTAGAGACGTACGGAATCTACTTAGTTGACGTAAAGCATGAGTTTTTTCATTTGGTAAGGTAGTATTAGAATATTTACCAAATCTTATTAGATCAGCCAGTAAAAAAGAATCTACTGGATCTGTCTTTGTTTTTCTTAGTGATAATTTTCTAAAACTGTCTGACTGAAGAGGATTAACTACAACTACTTCATATTCTTCCTTTTGAAGAAATGCATAAAGTGAAAGCCAATAGTGTCCAGTAGACTCCATACAAAACAAAACATCATCTTCATTAGGATTCATAAGCTTCAGATATTGAAGCATCTTCTGAGCACCTTCAACTGTATTGGGAAAAGGTAGAGAAGAACCAACATGGTTACCTTCATTATCTACAATTCCCATCTCATGATTATTTTTACCAACATCAATACCAACATACATCATTTTTATTCACCTCTATATATCAATAAATATTAGTGAATACAGAGGAAAATACTCTCATTCATCTGGCAAATGCAACCTCGTTAGACATACGCAGACATTGCCGCATCCAGCTCATTCGCATACAACCAGAGAACGGAGTCGTCACCCTTCAAAGCGAGAACTAAGTCCCAAGGAGCGAAAAACGACGACCTCTGTTCACTTGGTTGACATTATTATGATATACTGACAAAGAATCAATATATTTTGACTGTAATTCGGAGGAGTAAGACTAATTGAAGAATATTAATTACCCTCAAGAGCTAACTACAGACAGAAATAATGTCTATTAATTAGTATACGAGGAGTAAACAAAAAAGTATCTTTTATATATCGAAGTGTAAAATTATTAGATGCATTTGTAAGTAACAATAGGATTTTTATTGGATTATAGTAACCTGGTACATTGATTTTGCCATCTCTGTGGTCAATCCACATTTCAATAGAACCCTTTTGAGAGAACATTGTAGAATCGCTTTTTAGAGGAAGATTCAAATATATAGGATTTTCTTCACTTCCTTGTCTTATATTTGTTTTTTAAGAAAGTACTTTGTACTTTTACCTTTTCCTTCAACATTGACATGGCCTGAATTTATTAGTTTTTTTAACAGTAGGCCAGACATAGTCTGAGAAATTCCTAATACACTCTGCACTTCCATGCGTGTCATTTTTGTTTTTTTACTTAATTGTTCAATTATTATTTTTTCTTGATCTGTTAGTAGATTCTTCTTGCCTACGAAATTTCGATTTGGTAATGTAAATTTAAATGCATTGTCGGACACTTCAACATTAGGCTTGACTGCACAATTATCGTAGCTGTTGAATATCTTTGACATCCCAGTACCATAAGCTTCAATCAATTTTAGGCGATAAAAAACGCTGGCTAAGTTTTCATTTCGTGAGAACGAAATTCCTAACATAATGTCTTTCAACGAAATCCCTTTTAAAAGTCCTCCAACACTAACAAACTCCATTCGATCATTGAAAAGGCTGACAAGAATACTAGCACTATATGAATGGTCTCTGTGTACGATAGAATTTAAAAGAACTTCACGGAGTGCCTCTTCTGGATAGTCTCTCTGATCAATCCGAACAAGACCAGAAAATTCAGCCTTTATTTTGTTGTGTTGAGAAATGTAATCATAAGTTTCATTCATCTGACGCAGAAGAGAACCATTAAACTCTCTTCTATCTATGAAAGTTGATTTTGATATACCGTCAAAAACAGCCATTTTTATAGAATGTACACATTGGTCTGAAAGTAGTAAGCCAAGGTTTGTATAAAGACCATCAGAATTAACAATTTTTAAAGCTGTATATTGATTAATACCAAAAGAAACTCTTCTTTTTAGAAATTCTTGTGCTGCTTCCGTAAAAGTCAAATTCTGATCTAAAGAGCGAACAGCTTCGAATTTATCACCGTCGCTTTCTTTAATCATCATTCGAATTGCAAATTCAGATGCAGGAACAGACGATGTTCCCTGGCGAACATAAACACCTGAAGGTTTTAATCCTTTTTTTGTAAGATAATAAGGACATTCAGTCCCCCTTTGCACAGAAACCTTTATTACATTCTTTCCTTTAATATTCTCCTTTTTGCAAGAAACAAACATGGTAATATCAGGTCTTATTGCATCGCGAATCATGTTTGATACCTGCAACATTTCTTCATCTGGCTTAGCAATTCCGACAACGATTCCATCATCATCTATGCCAATATAAATAGTTCCGCCTGCTGTGTTTGCAAAAGCAACAATTGTCTTCCGAATATCAGATACTATCTGTTGTTTAAGCTCTACTAAAGAACTTTCTGAGAAATCCATAGTGACCTCCGTATAACTGTAGCACTATTCTAACACTATTCTAACAATATACTAACACATTCTAACTATTCTTGTCAAATAGTATCGTCAGAATGGCACATAAAAATCCTGCGATTTAGCTATTTTAGTT
>JAGLCW010000204.1 GCA_023146045.1 Caldisericia bacterium | reverse complement strand
AAACATTTTATTATTTCAAATGCGTCATGTACGACTAATAGTTTAGCTCCTGTAGCTAAAGTGCTACATCAAAAGTTTAATATTCAAAGCGGATTTATGACGACTGTCCATTCGTACACGTCAGATCAACGAATTTTAGATATGCCACACAGTGACCTAAGAAGAACAAGAGCAGCTGCAGAAAATATTATTCCAACCAGCACAGGAGCAGCAGCAGCTGTTGGGAAAGTGATTCCAGAATTAGCTGGAAAGTTAACCGGGATATCTCTGAGAGTACCAACCCCAACTGTTTCTGTAACAGATTTTGTTTGCTATGTGAGCCAAGTAGTATCAAAAGAAAAAGTTAATTTAGTGCTTAAACAAGCCTCTGAGAATGAATTAAATGGAATACTTGGGTACACAGACGAACCACTTGTTTCAAAAGACTTTGTTGCAGATTCTAGATCTGGTATCATTGACAGTCTTTGCACAGATGTTCTTGACGGGCATATGATTAAGGTACTTAGTTGGTACGACAATGAGTGGGGATACTCATCTAGAGTGGCCCAATTGACAGATTTTATAAGAAAAAATTCATAAATAGTATGAAATCAATTAGAGATAGCGATTTTTCTAGTAAAACAGTACTTATTCGCGTAGACATGAATGTACCAATTGACTTAGATGGAAACATCATGTCTGAGTCAAGAATAATTGCATCTGTACCAACGTTGAATTACTTAATTGCTCAAGGTGCAAAACTTATTGTAATGACTCATTTTGGACGACCAAAAAACAACGAAAAAATATTGCAAACAAACAAGATAGCTTACAGACTTTGTAAAATATTAGGGAAAAAAAGCCATGTAAAAAAAGTTGATTCAATTTATGGCGAAGAAGTAGAAAGAGAAATTGAAAAACTAGCTCCAGGCCAGATATTGTTTTTAGAGAATCTAAGATTTGATGAAAGAGAAGAAGCTGGTGATCCAGAATTTGCAGAACATCTATCTAAGCTTGCAGATTGTTATGTAAACGATGCTTTTAGTTGTTGCCATCGAAGTCATGCTTCAATTACTGGTATACCAGATTATCTTCCTGCTTTTGCTGGATTTCAACTCGAAAAAGAGTTGATGGAACTTGATCAGCTAAAAGAAAAACCAAAGAGACCTCTTGTTCTTTTGCAGGGAGGAGCTAAAGTATCATCGAAGATTGGTTTGCTAAAAGCTTTATTGCCCTTAGTTGACAAAATGTTGATTGGTGGTGGGATGGCTTTTACTTTTTTACGTGCAAAAGGTTATTCTGTTGGAAAATCCTTTGTAGAAGAAGATAATATTGAAATAGCACAAGAAATATTAAAAAAAGCAGAAAAAACAAATACGCCTATTATATTGCCTACTGACTTTATTGTTACAGACAGCATTACGTTCCCAACAGTAACTGAGGAAGTTTCTTTAGAGAAATTTCCAAAAGGTTTAGTCGGAGCAGATATAGGGAAGGCTACATGCAAAAACTTTAAAAACGAACTAATGAAAGCAAGGACAATCCTTTTTAATGGTCCCATGGGAGTATTTGAACAAAGTCAATTTAGTAATGGAACAAAAGAACTTTATTCATATTCTGGAATTTTAGCTAATGCATACAAAGTAGCGGCTGGTGGCGATACTGCTGCAGCCATAGAATCATTTGGATTGAACAATTATTACTCATACATTTCTATGGGCGGTGGAGCTACTTTGGCATATATCGAAGGAGAACAATTGCCAGGTATAAAAAAATTGCTTGAACAGAGGTAAATTATGAAAACAAACACAATAAGAGGATTGTTCCTTGACTACTTTAAACATAACGAGCATAGAATAATTGATTCTGCTCCTTTGCCTATAGACGATCCAACACTACTTTTTACTGTTGCAGGAATGGTTCCATTAAAAAAATATTATCTTGGAGAATCTACCCCAATATCTTCTCGAATGGCTTCCTCGCAAAAGTGCTTAAGAACAAACGATATTGAAAATGTTGGAAGAACTCCAAGACATCATACCTTTTTTGAGATGCTTGGTAATTTTTCAATTGGTGATTATTTTAAGCAAGATGCTATTGAGTTTGGATGGGAATTTATATCGAAAACTCTTAATATAAACTCCAAAAACATATGGGTTACTGTGTATCCAGAGGATATTGAATCTAAACAAATATGGCGAAAAATGATACCAGAATCTCATATAATCGATAGCAAGGATAATTTCTGGCAAATGGCAGACGTTGGACCATGTGGGTTTGATTCTGAAATATTTGTCGACCTGGGAGAAAATATAGGTTGCAAGACAACAAATTGTAATCCTTTATGCGAATGTGGCAGGTTTCTAGAGATTTGGAATCTGGTTTTTATGGAGTTCAATCTAGAAAAAAATGGGTCTAAAACAAATTTACCAAGAAAAAATATAGATACTGGTATGGGGTTAGAAAGAATTTCTTGCGTCATGAACAATGTTCAATCAAATTACGATACAGATTTATTTATACCAATTATTGAAGAAATTGAGAAGTTATCTGGAAAATCAAGAGATACAATGCGATATAGGTATAACGTTATTGCTGATCACGTGAGGGCAATGACATTTTTAATTGCAGACGGAGTTTTTCCGGAAAACAGTAAGCATGGGTACGTTTTAAGACGACTAATACGTAGAGCAAAGCTTGCAGGTCATTTGTTAGGAATAAAAGAAGAATTTCTTTCTGGTCTTTGCCAAAAAGTAATTAAAGACATGGCAGAGCATTATTCTTATTTAGAAAAACAAGAAAAAAAGATATGTCTAGTTGTTTCTAATGAAGAAGAGCAATTTAGTCATACTCTTGAAGATGGATATAAGATATTTATTGATGAAAAAAAGAGTGTTTCAAGTCTTTTCCCTGGCGATGTGGCATTTAAACTACATGATACATTTGGTTTTCCAGTAGAATTAACAAGAGAATTGCTAACTGAGGATAATTTGCTTGTCGACGAAGCTCATTTTGCTTCGCTACTTGAAGATCAAAAAACTAAATCAAAAGCAGTTAACTCATTTTCTAGCACAATTTCAAAAAATGAGCTTTGGGTGAACATAAAAAAAGAAGTTGGTAGTACCGATTTTCTTGGTTTTGACAGAGATGCTACGGCTGCATCAATAAGAGCTATTGTCAAAGATGAGATTAATGTTGATTCTGCAAGCATTAATGGTGAGCGCTATTTTATTGTTACTGGAAAAACCCCATTGTATCCAGAAAAAGGTGGACCTATTGGAGATCAGGGTACAATATTGTCTGACAGTGGGAAACTTAAAATAGTAAGGACGTTGACGCCAATTGATGGTTTGATTGTACATGAAGCAGTTTTAGAGAGTGGTTCAATATCTGTTGGAGAAAAAATCCAGATCACCGTTGATGTTGGTTTTAGAAGGGGTATAAAACGAGCTCATACTGCAACACATTTGATTCATGCAGCATTGAAAAAAGTTGTTGGAGATCACGTTAATCAAGCAGGGTCATTAATTGAACCAGATAGTTTAAGATTTGATTTTAATACACTAGAAGCTTTGACGGAGAAGCAAATATTCCAAATTGAGGATGTTGTAAATGATTGGATTGCTCAATCCGACTATGTTAAAACTGAAGTCCAAACTTTAAAACAGGCTGTTAAAGCTGGAGCGACTGCATTGTTTAAAGAAAAATATGGAGACTCAGTTAGGGTTGTTCAAATACAAAATATATCTAAAGAACTTTGTGGAGGATTACACGTAAGCAATACTTCAGAATTAAGAATGTTCAGCATAACAAAAGAGTCTAGCATCGGGTCAAACCTTAGAAGAATTGAGGCTGTTGTTGGAGATAGGGCAATTAAACTATTCAGAACTGACTCTAAAAAAATCCGGGAGATTGAAAAACGACTTGAAAAACCAAATATGGACATACTTGAAGCAGTTGATTCTCTAAAGAATGACTTAAAATCAAAAGATAAAGAGATAAAAGTTTTAAGATCTGACTTGTTAAATTATTTAGCAAAAGATGTTTTAGCTAATGCTGAAGAAATAAACGAATATTTGTTTGCCAACTACGCTATGAAAAACATAAATATGGAATTATTGAGAAAATTTGCCGACATCATTAGAAAAATCGCAAAAAAGCAAATCGTTATATTTGTATCATCAAAAATCGATTTAAAAACTATTGCCATTATAGCTGGTTCTGGTGAAAAGAATTGTAGAGAGTTATTCAAAACAATTCAATCAAAATATTCTTTACGTGGAGGAGGAAATCCCAAACTTATATCAATAGGGGATGTAAATCCAGACGAAATTGGTGGAATTGTTAATTTAATTAGAGAAGATTTGAAAAACTAATGAAAAAAGTTCTTCTTGGTTCAACAAAACTTGAAGTTTCTGTTCTTGCCTTTGGAACACTAGTGATTAGTCCATTGCAAGCAAACCTTTCTATTGATGACGCTCAAAGATTAATGGAATACGCACTTGATAGGGGCATTAACCTTTTTGATACTGGTCATTTGTACAAAAATTATCAGTATTTTACAAATATTAGCTCTTCCAAAAAACAAAAAATGATAATTTCTTCAAAATCCTATCAACACACATACGAAGGCATGATGGAGGAAATTGAATATGGATTGAAATCAATAAAAAGAGATTATTTTGATATATTTATGTTGCATGAACAAGAATCTACGATGACACTAAAAGGGCATAGAGAAGCATTAAGAGCAATCTATGATGCTAAAGAACAGGGTAAAGTTAGAGCTGTGGGGGTTTCTACTCATTCTGTACAACTAACAAAAGATCTTTTAATGCACCCTGAATTTGAAGTAATCCATCCAATATTTAATAAAGTAGGACATGGATTGATTCATGGATCAATTGAACAGCAAAAAGAAAATATTAAGAATCTGTACAATGCCGGAATTGGATTGTTCGTGATGAAACCTTTGGGTGGAGGTAGGTTGTACAAGGAATTTCTTGAGTCACTTGAGTGGATAAGAGACTTTGAGTATAAGCATTCAGTTGCTATTGGAGTAAAAAATAAACAAGAACTAGATGTAGATATTGCAATATTTGAAAACAAATATTCTGATGATATGAAAAAAACACTACATTTAACAGAAAAAAAGTTGTTTTACAGGCGTGATCTTTGTGCTATGTGTTTAAAGTGCGTAGAGTTTTGTCAATTTGGTGCAATCACGCATGACAAAGAAAACGATTGTATTGTAATAAACAAAGATAAATGTGTTACATGTGGTTATTGTGTCGCCAATTGTCCAGAATTAGCCATACGTATTCTTTAATTGTGTTATAATGACTATATGATTATTGCTTTTGACTACGGAACAAAAAATATTGGTGTTGCTGCAACAGACGATGAAGAAATATTTTCTTTTGCTAAATGTTCTATTCCAACAAAAGATTTCAATGAAAGCTCTGATGTTTTGATTATGACTGTTCCACAAATAAAAGATGCAAGAATATTGGTTGTCGGACATCCAAAGAATTTAAAGAATTGTTCTACACAGTCAACAGAAAATGCTGTTGAATTTAGTGAAAAACTTCAAGATTTATTTCCAGATAAGAATGTTATTCTGTTTGATGAAAGACTAACATCTTCTTTAGTTAATAGGGCTATGAATGCAAGTGGACCAAAAAAAAGAACAAAAAAGAAAACAATAGAAAATAGAAATAGTAAAGATATGCTTGAGGCCCAAATAATATTACAAGATTATCTAAAAAGTAAGGAAACATGAAAAAAAAACAATTAATTGTGAATAGTAAAAAAAATAAAGCCAAAAGAGGTATACTTTTGGCTATCACTATTATCGGCATGATAGTGTTTTTGTGCTGGACAGGATATAGTTGGTATATTGATGGATTAAACCCTACATACAGTGGTCCTGTAGCATTTACAATAGAAAGTGGTGAATCAATTGATTCTGTAGCTATAAAGTTACAAGAACTTGGTTTAATTTCTGAACCTAAAGCATTTATTATATACCTTCGACTTAACAAGATAGACTACTTGATAAAATCTGGAGACTATTCCATTGATGGTATAAAAAACATTGATGAGCTTACATCGTGGCTTTTGCAAGGTCAAGAAAAAGTATACTCATATACTGTTCCAGAGGGATGGACAATAAACCAGATAACCATGATGTTGTTTGAGAAAAAATTAATATCTTCTCCTATAAAGTTTATGGAGCTAGCAAAAGATAATGGTGGATGGTTTAAGTTTAAGTTTCAAGATCAAGTTCAAAAATCCGATAGCTTAGAAGGATATCTTTATCCAGAAACTTACTTTACTACAACTCCAGACGAGAAAAAAATTATTGAGCAAATGCTTTTACAGTATGACAGTATGATTGATGATGAAATGGTCAAAAGAGCAGAAGAAATTGGAATGACATGGAATGAAGTAATGATACTGGCATCAATTGTTGAGAAAGAGGCTGCTGGTCCGTCAGAAATGAACATCGTGTCTTCTGTTTTTCGTAACCGTTTAAACGATGATTGGCCATTGCAATCTTGTGCGGCACTGGAATATGCCGTACCAAGAGAAGGATATGTTTTTACTAATGAAGAAATTAAAACTGAAACCCCATATAATACATATCTACATACTGGTTTACCACCAACTCCTGTCTGTAACCCAAGAATAGATGCAATAAAAGCTGTTTTATGGCCTGCTGTATCGGATTACTATTTTTTTGTAGCCAAAGGAGATGGAACTCATGCGTTTGGGAAAACGTTAGAAGAGCACAACAGGAATGTCTCTAAATACATTAAATAATTGGAAAGAAATTGTATATATGATGGAGGTACCCATTTTTGATATTTGGTTTGTACAGAATATAGTGCAGACTTTTGATGGTGCTGCATTAATTACGGCTGCTCAAATGGGAGAAAGTGATGGAACTTTTACGGTGTTAACAAATTCAGACCAAGAAGAAAAATTTCTTCAAATAATTGAAGCATTGAAAGAACAAATTCCATCTTTATCTGTTTACAAAGTTTAGTAAAATATTATGAAACCTCCATTTAAGCCTGATAGAATTTCAGAGTCTGTTCAGAATATTTCAATTAAGTTATTAATGTCATTGGAAGTCGAAGGTATTATTTTAGACGTAGACAACACTTTGCTTCCAAGAACATCAAACAATATTGATCCTAAAGTTGTTGATTGGGTGAAGGAAATAAAAAAAAGATTTAAGGTAATAATAATATCGAACAATTCAAGAAAAAAGATTGAAAGAGTTGCGATACCTTTAGAATTGCCTTATATATCATGGGCAGTGAAACCATTTAGGATATATTATAGAATGGCTGAAAAAAAGCTAAAACTCAAACCAAAATCAATCTGTATGATTGGAGATCAGCTTTTTACTGATATAAAAGGTGCAAAAAAATCTGGAATGAAGGCAATTTGGGTAAAACCAATTAGTCCAGAAAAAGATTTGTTTTGGACCAAATCTAAAAGGAAAAGAGAGGCTTACTGGATTTCAAAATGGAACTACAACTTATTTCTCTGAATTTAGTATCTAATAGACTTAGAAAAAAGTACAAGATAAAAAACATCAATTGGGATGGGAAAGAACTCTACATTGAATCGGATTATTCTGTTCCAACAGAAGCAGTTAGCGAGATAAAAACACAACTTGGATTAGAGATGAGCTATAATGTTTTTAGCGATAAGCACCTAGAAGGGAACGAAGTTTTAGAATGTTTCTTTGAAGATGCATTTCTAAAAAGAGCAACAGACATTCACTTTGAGCCTGTTGATATGGGAGTAAGGGTGCGTATTCGGATAGATGGATATTTACATACTGTTGATACAATATGTTTAGAAGAATACGATCGAATGATTCGTGTAATCAAGATTCAAGGCAATATGGATATCTCAGAGAATCGTTTACCACAAGAAGGTGGATTTAGACATGAAAGCAGAGGATACGACATACGTGTTTCCATTATACCGTCTTTGTATGGAGAAAAGACTGTATTGAGAATTCTTCCAGTAGAGAATAAATTTAAGAATTTAGATAAGCTAGGAATGTCCAAGCAACAGTTGGATATAATTGAAAAAGCTCTTCAGAAGAGAAGTGGGTCTATTATTGTTAATGGGCCAACTGGTTCTGGTAAATCTACAACGCTACATGCAATATTAAACGAAGTTAACAAATCTGTTCAGTCTGTTCTTTCAATAGAAGACCCTATCGAGATTATTGACCATGATATTACACAATTCCAAGTCAACGAAGCTCTTGGATTAACTTATGCTGAATATTTAAAAAGAGTTTTAAGACAAGATCCTGATATAATTTATCTAGGAGAGATAAGAGATACAGAAACTGCTAGATTAGCGTGCGAAGCTTCATTAACTGGACACTATCTTCTTTCAACGATTCACACAAAAACTACTTCAGACGTAATACTAAGGATGTTAGAAATGGGGATTGAGCCTTTTCTAATTTCTGGTTCTATCGATTTAATAATAAACCAAAGATTAATTCGAAGGAATTGCCCAATGTGTTCAAAAAAAGTAAGTGTAAAAAAGGAGTATCAACAATTGTTTGGAATCACTGAAGAAGTTAAAGGAAGTGGGTGTAAGCATTGTAATAATACTGGTTATTATGGAAGAATTGGATTGTTTGAAATTAACGAGGTGACAGAAAAAACAAAGGCATCTATTTTTTCATTCCAAAATAACCATAATATTGAAAATTGTTTATCAGATTTTAACGAAGGAATAGGGATTTCACTTGTTGATCATGCTAAATATTTGCTTAAAAATGGTATGACAAATTGCCAGGAGATACTGCCATGTTTGTGATTAAAAACAAAAAAAATGTTAGGATAAACCAAACAGAAAGATTGCAGATCTTATTTCAGATAAGCATTATGCTTTCTCAAAAGATTAAAATAACACAAGCGTTGGAAATGATTTTAAAAACTTCAAAATCAAAAAAAAGTCAGATTGTTTGTAGTGAAATTCTTAAAAAAATCAGGCAAGGAAATTCTATAGCAGAATCTGTTGACGATGTTTTAAAACCACCTGCATTTTTCTGTTCAATAATTAAAAGTGGAGAACAAACTGGGCATTTGGGTGAGTATCTCTTTGAAGCATATAAATACAGTAAGAACAATCTAGAGTTAAAGAATAAGCAAAAAATGCAATCATTTTACCCAATATTCGTTTTTTGTTCAACATTTATTCTGTCAATTGGGATTATTGCTTTTGCCATACCAACTATGGTTAGCATGGCAGAATCATTAGGACTTGCTCTTCCAGCAGCAACTATCTCAATCATTAATTTCATTGATTGGTTAAAATTGTATTGGCCTTATGTGTCAGTACTTATTTTAATTTTTATTGGTTTAGTTGTTTATCTCAAGAGAAAATATTCATACTTCATTAATTGGGTGTTATTAAAAATTCCATTTGTAGG
>JAGLCW010000203.1 GCA_023146045.1 Caldisericia bacterium | reverse complement strand
TCATTCATTTGATTCATGTTTAAATCCTTTCAAAAATTTAACTGGCTTTAGTTTCTTCAAGCTCTTCCTTTGCTGTATCAAAAAATATAAGGTTGTTGTCAGGATCTCTCAAAAAAGCAGTACCTGAGCCATCTTTATTCAATAGAGGTACGCTTTCTACTTCAATGTTGTTATCTTCTAGAAATTTAACTAGATGTTCTATGTTTCCTCCTCTAAAATTGAAACAGTTTTCTTTAATATGACCTTCGTATAGACCCAATATGCCACCTCTATAAGTTAGGATTGCCCACTTATCCTCTAAATGTATGCAATGATCTTTGTAACCTAATTTGTGGTAAAAGATTAAAGAAGCACTTAAATCTTTGACTGCTAAACACATCTCAAAATGTCCTAAGTTCATATTTTATTTCCCTTCAAATACAAAAATAAAGCACTACTTTAATTGAACATTAAAATGTTAGAAAATACACAAAGAATAGTTAAATTACTGTAGCTTTTTACAATTCAGCTTGCTTTGGAAACACGATCGTTAGAGGAATTAATAATGTTTTTCCCGTACTGCTTACCCTGCCACCACTTGATTCTGAAAAATTCAATGAAGTTATTGTAAGTGTTGCTAAAGAAACAAAAACAAGATGTGTTGACCTAAGAAGCGCATTTCTGGAAACTAAAGATTATACAAAACTAATATGTAAAGATGGCATACACCGTAATAGTTTAGGGCATAATGTAATGACTAAATGTATTTTACAGTACATAAGGTCAGATTATGAAGTTTGTTAGTTCTTTCTAAATAGTAATATCTACTGAGTAAAAATTTACTTTTTTAGTACTGCAATGACCCTTGGAGAGAGTGATTTACACAGGGTACCATCGTAGTCCCCATAAACGCAAACCGTTTTCAATTTTGCTAGTTTACTCATATTGAGAATTTCATGTTGTGAAAATATTCTTATAATTCTTTCGGTGCTTGTTGCTGTTCCGTCTTTACCGACTGTAACTCTGAGTGTTCTGTGCCTGGATGTCTTGGGATAATACTTGTTTCTTTCAAGTAACCAACCATATTCTTTTTCACGCCATGTTTCTTTAATAAAGTATTTCAGCAAATAGTCTCTGTTTTCAACATCAATTAGACATGTGCCACCAGGCTTTAGTGCCGTACGAATTTGAGACAAAAGTGTTTGATTTTCTTCATCTGTAAAATATCCAAATGAAGTGAACATCACTATAATGTGATCAAATTCATTTCTATAATCTATTGATCTAGCATCTTGGCACACTGTGTTAATCTTTAATTCTGACTTCCTAGCATCTTTTTGAAGTGTTTCAATGAATTCATTCAAAAAGTCTATCGAAGTCATATTGAAACCTTTTTTGGCAAGAACTAGTGAATGTCTACCTTTGCCGCAAAAGAGATCAAGTATTGTTGAATTTGCTTCAGGATTAAGTACATTCAATATGAAATCAACTTGGTCAATTGTGTAAGAGGATTTCACATTGTCTAAAATTATTTTTCCATAGTCAGAATTAAAGTAATCGTGAAACCATTCTTTTTTTAAAGTCATTTTATGGGCAGCAGTTACTGTATGCTACGTTCATGATTACATTATCGTGAATATTTGATGCAACTTCATACAATTTTTTTACGATGGAAAAAACGCATTCCCTTTCACCCTTAATTTGAGTATTCATATTTCCGTAAGTTACTTCAACTTCAGAAAAATCAGTTTTTGATATGCAACTGTTTATCATTGAACCATAATCTTCTAATCCAAGTGGGTATAAAGAAATACAGCACTGAATAATATTTGTTTTTTCTGTATTACTTTTACAATTTGGCATTAGCTAATCCCTTGTTCTGTTTGTATTGTTGCTGGGTGTTGTTTTTTCACGATATCAATGACGCGCTGAATATTGTTGTGTGGTAATACAATTCCTCTGCTTTCTAATGCATATATGGGGTTGGATAATACATCGTCTTTAAAAGAAATATCAATTAGCATAAATTCAGCAAACTTTTGCCAATTTGCTATTTCAATATCTCTCATCATTAAAATAGCATCATGTTGTAGATTGACAGGTAGTTTATTCTGACCTAGAGCTGTTGCTAGAAGTTTTACAGCTTCTTTATGGTTGCCATTAATTGTAAGGATATTTGCCTTTTTTAGGTAATAAATAGGATTTGCACCTGGAGATAGTAATATGTGGTCAAGAATAGCGACTGCTTGATCAAAACGTGCAAGTTTAACTAAAGCATCTGATTTTAGATCTAGAAGCACTCTTTCAAAATTACTTGAAAGAGAATCCTTAGAACTTACTTCTTTTATGTACATAAGGGCATTTTCAAATTCATTCCCATGAATTAATATTTTAACTTTGTCTATTTGTAATGCTTCAGAATTTGGAAATTTTCCTAATGCATCTTCTAGCAATGTTTTGGCATCAGATACTTTTTTTAAGCGAAGTAGTGATTTTATGAGTTTGTCGTCTATTTCCGAAGTTTCGCACTTAGAGTGAGCTTTTTGTAGTACTTTTTCAGCTTTAGATATGTCATTTTTTGATTCATAGTAAGTCGCTAGGTTAAAATAAGTATTTGGATTTGTGTCATTAATTTTTAATGATTCGAATAGATATTTTACTGCTTCTTCTCCATTATTCATTCTCATCATTACTACCGCAAGATTATTGTATAGAGGAGCAGTTGATTTAATATCAAGAGCTTTTTCAAGTACTATTTTCGCATCTTTAAATCTTTGCATTGTTAGATAAATGTTAGAAAGTTGAAGTAGGTAATCTGAGTCTTTTTTGTCTTCATCAACACTAAGTATTAGTTCTAGTCCTTTTATTGGATCACCAACAATCATGTAGATTCTTGATAGTGATATATTTACGGTTTTATTGTTTGGATCAAGCACACGAGCTTTCTCTAAATCAACAATTGCATTGTTCCAATTTTTATGTTTTTCGTTAATATTTGCTTTATGAAGTAATTCTTGAACAGTTTGTTCCATTTTATTACCTTTCTACTTACCAATACAGAAATGAGAAAAGATATCGTTTAATAATTCTTTAGAGTGTGAAACATTTAATTCTTCCTTCATTATGAATATTGCTTCTTTAATGTCTTCTACTGCCATATCCATAAAAGGTTCAGAAGAACAAGTTATTCTGTCTAAAACATTGTTTATATTTACTAAAATTGAGCTTTGTCTTTGATTTACATAATAATCTGGTTCTTGACCAATTACTTTTTTTATACCATCTATAATGCTTGTAACTAGTGGATCAATGCCGGTTTTATTAATGGCTGAAACCTTCACTATTCTGGAATCATCAGGTAAATTTGAAAGCCATTTTGGATCTTCTTTTGATAAATCAGTCTTATTTACAACAATAACCATATTTGGTCTTTTGTTTGAACTTATCATTTTAAGGTCTTCCTGAGAACAATCCATAGCATCAATCACATAAAGTAGCATAAATGCTGAATCATAAAGAGATTCCATTCTGTTATTGAATATTTCGTCTAGTGGACTTGGATTAATTGTAATTACTCCAGCTGTATCGAAAATTGTTATAGGGTAACCTTCCCAAGAAACTATCTCAGAAACGTAATCGTGAGTCGTCGACGGATACGGAGAAACAACCGTACGCTCAAAGCCAACGAGAACATTGAAAAGTGTTGATTTACCAACATTTGTTTTTCCCATTAGAACTACAGAAAAACCTTTGTTAATTATACTTGAGTATGAAGATGCATTAATGAGAGATTGAATTTCACTTTGTAGAGTTTTCACTCGTAAAAAAACCAAACTGTCTTCTTCGTATACGTCATTTGGAAAACTAAGCCTTGCATCCATTTCTACAAGAATTTCTTCAAGTTGAAGAAGTATTGAACTTAAAACCTTTGATAAACTACCCTTAAGGGTTTGTAGTGAAAGCTCTGCTTCTTTTGAACTTCTAGCTTTTACAATTTGCTCAATAGATTCAGCCTGAATAATGTCAATTTTACCATTCAAAACAGCACGTTTTGAAAATTCTCCTGGAGGTGCTGGTCTAGCACCGGCTTTTACTAAAGAGTTGAACACATTGTGTACGGTTATATTCCCACCATGACAGAATATTTCAACCATTTCTTCGCCAGTATAGCTAGAAGATTCTCTGTAGCAAATTACAACTACATCATCTAAAAGGACCCCGCTTATGGGGTCCTTCAATAATACTCTTTTAGCTTTTTGGTGCTCACCAATTGAACTAGTTGTTAAACTTTGAACTAAACTAATACAATCGTCACCAGATAACCTAATTGCCGATAACGCAGACTCTCCAGGAGGAGTTGCAATTGCAACAATTTGGTCAGACATTTTATCCTCTAGCGTTTAAAACAACCCGTCGTTGTTCACCCTCTCCTATAGAGTGGGTTTTGCAGCTAGAATGGTCTTTTAATGTAAGGTGTATAATTCTTCTCGCAAAAGGGCTCATTGGCGATAATTCAATAGTTTTACCTGTTTTTCTAACCTTTATTGCACTGGTGATTGCAATATTTTTTAGAATAGAAATTTGCTTTTTCTTGTAGTCGCCAATATCCAAAATAAATTGTGGAAGAGGGCTATATTTTTTACCAAAGCATGCCTTTACAAGGTATTGAATTGAACTTAAACCATCTCCAAGTTTACCAATGTATCGAGATGGATCTTCAATATCTACTTCTACAAATAAACCAAAAGGTTCATTATATATTTGCACACGAGGATTTTCACCTAATGCATCAAAAAGATGATACACAAACTGTTTCAATTCATTACGAAATTGAGTATTTGATACTCTATGCATTGTAATCCCCTTTTACTTGAGTTCCAAAGGTGAGTCTTCTGCAGCTTTCATTTTTTTCTGGTGATTCTGTAAAGCTTGTTGACCCCATGAAAGTAGTCCATATACCGTCCAGAACATAGATAATGCTGCAGGGAATCTCATCATAATAATGAAGAAGAAAATTGGCATCATATACATCATTGATTTAGTTTGAGGATCTTTTCCTTGTGGCCCAGTGTAACTCTGTAAGAATGTACTTACGCCAGCTAAAATTGGAAAAATGTAAAATGGATCTGGCATTCCTAGGCTAGGACACCACAAAAAACTAGCTCTATATAATGGTATGTAACCCTGTAGGGCTGTATATAATCCCCATAAAACCACTAACTGTGGTAACATGGGCAAACACCCCGACATTGGATTAATACTCTCCTGCTTATATAAATCCATCACAAGTTCGTTTTTACGCTCTGGATTATCTTTATATTTTTTGTTGATTTCATTAATCTTAGGTTGAATTTTTGACATTTGTTCTTGGCTTTTCATAGTAGCTTTATTGACAGGCCAAAGGATTCCTTTAAGAATGAGTGTGAAAAGAATGATTCCTAAGCCGTACATTCCAGCAGATCCACCGGAAAGGAAGTCGAGAGTTTTTCTCATTCCAATAATTATGAAGTAATACCATGGTCTTCCAATTTCTACATAAAAAATATCTGTGACTTCATGGTCAACACCGTTAATGTCAGTGAAAGTTACAACCATTTGCAGGTTATATTTACCATCTTTTATTCCTTCAGGACATTCGAATAGAAAAGTTCCTTGACCGGAGTCCCCAGCAGGGATATTTTCTGCGATTTGCTGAGAAATGAAAGACAAATTATCCATATCTTCTAAAATTAGGAATGGAGAAATATCATCTATCTGTTCTTCTCCACCAATAGTTATATTGACGTTGTTAATGAGAGAACCAAGGTTTTCAACTTTTATTGATATAGAAGCAACTTCGCCTTCTTTACCTTTTGCTGTTACAGACATAGCAATTGGATGATCTGGATCTATACCTTGAGCAGTTGCATTTACTTCTGAAGGTGTATCTGAGTTTCCGCCAATTCCAGGAATGCAACTTGTTAAACCGATAATTGAAACAGATGCTATAATTACTAATAACCACTGTAACCACTTTGATTTTAAATTTCTCATGTATATGCCTTTCTATGGAACGGGATCGTAACCGCCCGGATGAAGTGGGTGACACCTTGATATGCGTTTAATCGCCAACCAGCTCCCCTTAATTGGACCATATTTTTCTAAAGCTTGAACTGAATATTCCGAACATGTAGGATAGTAACGGCATGTAGAAAAAGGCTTGAGTGGAGATATTCCAACTTGATATAGTTTTACTAAAAATATCAATAATTTTTTCAACTAAAAACCTTTCTTAATTGCCTTATTTATTAAATAAAGCAATTCTGAACCAATTTTTGGTAACGGATCAAATTCAGTTAAATGATTCCCAATAATTACTACATCAATACTATCAGGAATCATCTCCTGGACTCCAAAAAAAGCTTCTCGTAATCTTCGTCTAATAAAATTACGTTTAACCGAATTTCGTTTCTTTTTTTTTATGGTAACACCAAATTTCGGTGCACCATGCAAATTTTTTTTAACCAAGATAGAAATGCATCTACCATGTACAAAAACTCCAGATTCAAAAAGAGTTTGAAACTCCTTTGTCTTTAGGCGTTTTCTAAGAACTGACATTAAACAGTTAGACGAATGCGTCCTTTTGCTCTGCGCTTTCTAACAACGTTTCTACCACCATGGGTACGCATACGGTGTAAAAAACCGTGTACACGAAAACGTTTTCTTCTATGTGCTCTAAATGTTGTTTGCATCACAACCTCCTGCATATAAAAACGGCATACAAATACCGTAAATTACTTATATAAAAATACCATCAAAAGTTTATTGTATCAAGAAATATGACTGTTTCAAGTTAAAAACTGAAGCATTTTAAAAAAATCCTTCACTACATATAATAGTTGTATGAAAAAAAATCAAAAAAATTCTGAAATAATTTTAAGCAAGCTAAATAAGCTGTACACTGTCGAATCGTTTCTAAATTTTAATAATCCATGGGAATTGTTGATAGCAACTGTATTGTCTGCTCAATGTACCGATAAGCGTGTTAATATTGTAACACCAGAGTTGTTTAAATTTATTCCAACTCCAAAAAAGGCTTCCGCGGAGAGCGCCCAAACTATTGAGCCGTACATTAAGTCAGTTAATTATTATCACACCAAAGCTGATAACATTCATAAGAATGGAATAATTATTGAAGAAGAATTTAATAGTTGTGTACCAGAAAAAATGGAAGATCTTTTAAAATTAAAAGGTGTTGGTAGAAAAACAGCTAACGTCGTTTTATCACAAGCCTTCAAGAAAAATGAAGGAATTGCTGTTGATACACATGTTCTTAGAGTTTCCCAAAGAACTGGTCTATCTGGAGAAGCAAAGACGCCTGTAGAAATTGAAAAAAAGCTTATGGAGCTACTTCCTAGGTCTGAATGGGATGATAGTTCTATTTTATTGATCAAGCATGGAAGAATAATTTGTAAAGCTAGAAATCCAAATTGTGACAAATGTGAAATAAAAATGTATTGTAAATATTATAAAAACTTGAAAATCAAAAGAATAACGATAAAATAAAAAGTTGCCCTGTTTCGGAAATGTTTCAAACCGAAACCAAATTGACCATAGGGAGGCACAAATGAAAAAGTATGAAACAATTATTATTTTCGGTCCTGATTCTTCTAGAGAAGAAATGGAAAAGGTACTTGAAAGAGTACGCGGAACCATTACTGAAAAAGGAGAAATTTTAGACGTCGTAGAGTGGGGGAAAAAGCGTTTCGCTTATCCTATCAACAAACGCCACGAGGGTTTCTATTATTTTATTACATTTAACGGTAGCATTGAAATTCCTAAAGAAATCGCAAGAATTTCTAGAGTTACTGAATCTGTCTACAGATCAAGGACTTTTCTTAGAGATGACACTGTAACTGCAGCGCCACAAAGAAAAGTACGCCCAAAACCTGTTGAAAGTTCTCAACCTATAGAAAATGTAGAAAAAGCTGAAGTTGTAGCTGAAACTGTAACAGAAGTTGTAGCTGAAAAAGTTGTTGAGCCTAATGAAGCGATTGAAGCCGAAGTAGTAGTTACAGAAGAAACAACTGAAAAAGTTGTAGAAGAAGTAACTACTGAAACCGGTGTAACTTCCGAACAACAGGATACCAAGGACGAAACAGCGTCTAATCAAGAGGAAGAAAATGTTAAATAAAATTATGTTGATTGGTCGTTTAGCAACAGATCCAGAAACACGTTTTACTCCTAACGGAGCACAAGTAAGTGATTTTAGAATTGCTGTTAGCCAAAACCGTAAACAGGGTGAAGAGTGGATAGAAGATACTCTTTTTGTAAAAATTACTTGCTGGGGATACAATGCAAAGAAAGTTAGTGAAGGTTATCACAAGGGTGATATGATCTATTTAGAAGGCAGACTTCAAATTAGACGTTATGAAAAAAACGACACCGTACAATGGTTCACGGATGTTGTTGCACAAAATCTTCAAATGCTGTCCCGTAAACAAGCTAGACCAGCTAATGGGTATGATTCTACAGAGCAGAATACAGAACAAAATACAGAGAGTAATACTACAGAATCAACCGATAGTGGCGTAGAAGAAGAAATGGAAGCTTACGATTTTGTTTCTGAAGAACTAGATAACGTAATTTAAGGAGACTCAAATGGAAAATAGACCACCAAGAAGAAGAAGAAGATTTGTTCGTCAAAGAAGAAAAGTATGTTATTTTTGCGTCAACAAACAAGCAAAAATTGACTATAAAAATGTGGATTTACTATCACGTTTTACCAATGAAAAGGGTAGAATTCTTGGTAGAAGAACTACAGGAGCTTGTGCAAAACACCAGCGAAAAATTGCTGAAGCTATTAAAAGAAGTCGTGAAATCGCACTTTTACCATATATACGTCGATGAAAACAGTTTCTGTTCTTTTAATTGAAGATGTTAATGAAGTAGGTAAAAAAGGCTCAGTCATTGAAGTAAATGATGGGTTTGCTAGAAATTTCCTATTTCGTAAAAAATTAGCAGAACCAATGACTAAAGGTTCTTTAGATGCATGGAAAAGAAAACAAGCAGAACTTCTTAGAAAAAAGGCAAATGCAAAACAGGATGCTTTAGCATTAAAAGAAAAAATTGAAAAAGAATATTCGATTACATTGAGCGAAAAAGCAGGAAAAGAAGGAAAGCTTTTTGGTTCAATCACCAGCGATGTAATAGCTAAAAGAATTAAAAAAGATTTAAAACTAGATGTAGATAAAAAGAAAATTGTAATCCAAGAGAACATTAAAACTGTTGGTACTCATAAAGTTTCACTTAAGCTATATCCTGAAGTCTCAGCAATTATAAAAGTCACAGTTAAAGCTATAGAGGATTAATAATGCCTAAAGGCGTTCCTCCGCATTCGTTAGATGCAGAACAAGCTGTTCTCGGGTCAATAATCAAAGATCGAGAAGCATTCCTGAAAATTCAGGGTATGCTGAAGCCGCAGGATTTTTATGACCCCGCGAACAGCTTGATTTATTCGTGTATTCTAGATTTGTTCGCAAAAAATTCACCAATTGATATTGTTACACTACCAGAAGAATTAAGACTCATGAAAATACTAGATAAAGTTGGTGGAACAGAGTACATACTTTTTTTAAATGAAACCACCTCTGCAACAGTTAATATTGGTTACTACAGCGAAATAATTATCGATCGTTCTCTTCAAAGAAAGATAATTCAGGCTGGTAATGAGATAATTGGACTAGATTACAACTCTCAGCTCCCAGCTGAAGAATTACTAGATCAAGCAGAAGCACGTATTATGAATATTTCTGAAGGCAATAAGCCTTTAAACTTTGTCCCAATAAGGGATGTAGTGTCAGAAGTATTTTCCAAGATCGAAAAAGGTCAAAACTCTGACGAAGTAGAAACTGGCATAATGACTGGCTATAGAGATCTTGATAAAATCACAAATGGATTCCAGAAATCTGATCTAATAATAATTGCCGCAAGACCTTCTGTTGGAAAAACTTCATTAGCAATGAATATGGCAGTTAACATTGCATTAAAAGACACCCCTGTTGCAATGTTTTCTCTTGAAATGTCAAAAGTACAATTAGTCGAAAGAGTACTGGCTTCACATACAGAAATTAACCTTCAAAAATTTAGAAATCCAAAATTGCTGAACGACAAAGACCAAGAGAGAATAGTTAATTCTGTTAACATTTTGTACGATACCCCAATATTTATAGATGATTCTCCTGATGTTTCTGTCCTAGATGTAAGATCAAAGGCTAGACGTTTACAAACAGAAAATCAAGATTTTATTATTTTGATAGATTATTTGCAGTTAATGCACAGTCAAGAAAGAGTAGAAAATAGAGTCCAAGAAATATCAAAGATTACTAGACAAATGAAGAATCTTGCGAGAGAATTAAAGGTGCCTATTATTTTACTTTCACAGTTAAGTAGAGATATTGAGAGAAGACAAGACAAAAAGCCGATACTGTCAGACTTAAGAGAGTCTGGCTCAATTGAACAAGATGCAGATATAGTTATGTTTTTACATAGGGCTACAACACAGGACGAAAATGATGACGCAAATGAAATGCCAGAAGTAAAGCTAGTAATAGCTAAGCATAGAAACGGTCCAACCGGCATTGTAAATTTGATTTTCGATAAGCGATTCACTAAATTTAGAAACTTTAATAAAAACTATTAGTTGACAAACTAGATTTAGGTGATATAATTTTTTCTCGTTGTGGGGCATTAGCTCAGTTGGTAGAGCATCTGCCTTTTAAGCAGAGGGTCGAAGGTTCGAGTCCTTCATGCCTCAAGTACGGTCCCGTCGTATAACGGTTAGTACACCGCCCTTTCACGGCGGCAATAGGAGTTCGATTCTCCTCGGGACTGCTTTTTTTCACCCACAATTAAAACACCGTTATGCATAAATTTTGCCGTGTTGTTTTCTTATTGTCACAACAGTGGTATTTAAAATCAATTTTTAAAGACATGCAAAATGTTGGTGCTTATATATTAGCGGAAGTTAGAATTATTCACTAAAGCAACATTTGATTTCGCAATTGTCTGCTGGAGAATAGGATGGTGTGGGTGAAGACATAATCTTGGACTCACTAAATTGTTAATCCAATGGGTTTATCTATACTCAGTGGATTGAATCCACCAAGTGCACATTTACTCATTTAATAATTATTCTTTTTCTTTGTTAAATTTTGAACTAAAAGATTTATACTTTACCCATTTTCATTAATACTTTTCCTAAAATTCTTACTGATTGTTGATCTGTTATAACTATAGGGTTGTAAGATGGATTGGCAGATTTTAAGATTAAAAGGTCCTTTTGGAAAAGCACTTCTTTCATGCACAAACCAATTTCATCTATAAATACAATTGCTATATCGCCAGATTGTGTATTTAATGATGGGGAAAACAAAACCCAATCATCTGGGTATATTCCTCTGCCAGTCATTGAGTCTCCAATTGCTCTTACCATGAATACATCTTCTGTTGAAATTACTGTTCCCATAATGCACTCTAGCATACTTTTTGATATTGACCGATAGTCCATTATGTATTCATCTAATAACTCTACCGGTTCACCACAAGGTATTTTTGGAGACAAAAAAGGAATAGAAATTGAGTCTTCTTTCTCATTTGTAAGTAAGGTTTGACTTTTTATAAAACCAGCAGCCAAAAAACCTTCTTGCTCAGATACATTTAAAATTGGTAAAATTTTACTTAAATTAGTTGGCTCTGGTTGACGAAGTCCGCGTAACCATCTAGATATTGTAGATTGAGAAACACCAGACATGCCTGCTAACTCTTTTTGCGAAATGCCATGTTGTTTTATTTTTTCTTGAAGCCAATAACCAAAGTTCATGAGTATAATGTACCATAATTTTAAAAAATTGCTAATGCGCATAAAAACTGATAGGATTGACAAAGCGCAATATGGATACATAATATCCCATATAGCAAAAACAAATGAACAATTGCCAAACGGCATAATGGAGGATTTATGACGCCTACAGGTTTTCCTTCTCCAGCAAAAGATTACATGGAGAAATCACTAGATTTGAATTCAAAATTTATTAAAAACCCTATTTCAACATTTATTATGAAGGTAAAAACTGGTAGTACTGCTGATGGGCAAATAAGCCCAGGGGATGTTTTAATAATTGATCGTTCTGTTATGCCAAAAGAAGGTAGCCCAATAATAGCCATAATGGATGATGAATTAAAAATTGTATATTATCATCCAAAAAAATGGGTGCATACTCAACACACTGTTGAAATGTGGGGAACTATTACATTTATTATACATACGGTGGACTAATGGATTTTGCTGTTCTTGTAGATTGCAATAGTTTTTATGCATCTTGCGAAAGAGTGTTTAATCCATCATTAAACAATAAGCCAGTTGCTGTATTGTCAAATAATGACGGATGTGTAATTGCTTGTACAAAGGAAGCAAAAAAAATTGGCATTAAGATGGGTACACCATTTTTTAAATGCAAAAAATTAATGGAAGAAAACAATGGAAAGTTTTTCTCGTCAAACTATACGCTGTATGGGGATTTATCAAATCGTGTAATGGATGTTCTTGTATCATATCCAGCTGAACATGAAATATATTCTATAGATGAAGCTTTTTTGTTGTTTAATAATGAGACAATAAAAAGTATATTTGCAATTGGAAGAGATATTAGATATTCAGTAAAAAGATTAACTGGTGTGCCCGTATCTGTTGGGATTGCCTCCACAAAAACACTTGCAAAAATTGCTAACCATATTGCAAAAAAATCTAAAAATGGCGTATATGTGTTCTGTTCACAAAAACAAGTAAACAAAGTAATGAAAATCACTCCAGTAAGTGAAGTTTGGGGCATTGGAAGGCAGTATTCAAAAAAGCTTCAAAAAAACAACATATATACTGCTGAAGATTTGTGTAAAATGCCAGATACATGGATAAGGAAGTTAATGACTAACAGAGGATTACAAACAGTTTGGGAATTAAGAGGATACCCATGTGTCCCAACTACTTCTGACAGAGTAGAAAAAAAAGGAATAAATACATCAAGATCATTTTCCCATTTAGTAACTGATAAACATGAACTGTACGAAGCTTTGGCATATTATACAACATTAAATGCAGAAAAGCTTAGAAAGCAGAATTCTTGTACGCAAATGGTGTGTGTATATTTATCAACAAATCATTTTCGAGATGGTCCTCAATATCGTGCAGCACACACAATTTCTTTGCCAACTGCTACAGCCGAAACTCCACTATTGATAAGAGCTGCATATGAGGCGATGGATAAAATATTCAAGTCTGGATATTCATACAAAAAAACTGGATGCTTATTCCTTGGATTAATTCCAGAAATATCTAACTCGAATAATTTATTTTTCAAAACATATTACAAAAGTGCTGAGCAAAATATGATGAAAGTAATGGATAAGGTCAATGAAAAATATGGAAGAGATACACTTAGATATGCATCTACGGGGATAAAACGATCTTGGACTATGAACAGGAAATTGCTTTCACCTGCTTATACAACATCTTGGAAGCATATTAAAAACGTGGAATTTTCTGAGAAGTAGAGGATGTTTGATTTAATCAAGCATCCTCTACTAACGACAATCTGTAGATATCAGCTATTTTTTTTTATTGTATGCAATTTTAAAACAATAAAAAATTCATTAAAAAACAAGAAATAAGAGATAAGCTATTTGTAAAAAGAGTTTTTCTTTTGCTTACGCACTTAAACTCAATTTTATTGAATTTAGGACAACATTCTCGAATATTCACAGTTTGAATTTCAGGAGAGAAAGAGTATCTACTATTTACAGGTTTAACATAATATGTTCCAGGGCACGGCAAAGTGCAACCTGTCGTATATACGCCATCTAAATGTTTTTCGAGTACTTTTATAACATTTTTTCTTGCATCAAGGATATTAATCTTTGTTCCATTAGTGCAATTCGTTGGAAGCGATATATCTATGCGACCTTTTTTATCTGCATTGTTGCATTCACATTTAAACTCTACAGTAGTAACT
>JAGLCW010000202.1 GCA_023146045.1 Caldisericia bacterium | reverse complement strand
GCTTTAGTAGTTTTTTATGTTTTGTGAATGTTTATTTAGAATGGGAAGAAAATAGGTATCAATATGATTAGCATGATTACTACAATAAGTTGCAATAACCACCCCGCTTTAATATAGTCCATGAATGAGTATTTTCCAGGACCGAGTATTAATGTATTTGGCGGAGTTGCAACTGGAGTTAAAAAGCATACTGAACATGCGAGACCAACTCCAATTAACAATGGTGCTGGGTTGCAGTGTAATAAAATTCCAACTTCTAAGGCAATAGGAGCAAATAATGCTGCAGTGGCAGTGTTGGACATGAAATTTGTAACAATAACTGAAATCAAAATTAATGCTATTAGAATTGCATAATTTGGATTTATGCTCACGGAATATGATGCATGTATCATTGCATCGCCGATAAACTTAGCTGCACCAGTATTTATCAGAGCAGGTTTCATTGAAAGCATGCCTGCAAATAAGAAAATCGTTGTCCAATCAACTGCCTTAAATGCCTGTTTAACTGTAACAACTCTTGTGGCCAATATAACAACTGCACCAATTATTGCATAGGCAGTTAAAGGTACGGATTTGAAATACCCAGCGACTGGTGGAAAAATATTTTTCCAGAGTGGACCCATAACCATGAATAATATTACTAACGTAAAAACTGTTATAGCAATAGGAGCTTTCTTTTTATCATATTTTATCGATATGTGTTCTGGTGAAGACTCAACTTTTTCTGTTTTAGTGGTATCAAGTTTTGCTAATACTTTTTTTCCGTATGTTGCAATGAAAATTATTCCAACAACAAAAATGAATATACTAACTTTACCGTAATCAAAGAACGAAAAAGTATTTCCACCAAAAGATTCGTAAGCTGATTGGACAATGCCATTTGGTGGTGTACCAATCAATGTTAATGATCCACCCAATGAAGTTGCAAATGCCATTGGGATTAGAAGTTTTCGAATAGAAATACCACTACTTTTTGAAATAGCAATCATTATTGGTAGCAAGCATGCTGCTGTTCCTGTATTGCTAAGGAAAGCAGACATTATTCCGCTAACCAACATTACATAAACAACTAAACGAGTCTCATTGTTTTTGGCAAATTTTATAATACTTTGTCCAATTTTATCTGCTACTCCGACCTGAAATAGTGAGTCTCCAATAATGAACATAAACAAGAACAATAAAACCCATTTATCAGAAAAACCTGAAAATGCATCACTAAAAGGGATTACTTGTAATACCACTAATAAAAATGGGACAAGCATTGAAGTTGCCACTAACGGAATTGCTTCTGTTAAAAATAAAACAGCAGCAAGAACTAAAACACCTATAACGATCCAAATTTTAATGGGATCAGTGTTACTTTTTGCTGTTTCTGCTGCAAATGCAATCGATGGGATGATTGTGATAGTAAAAGAAAACAGTAAAATAAACAGCAAACGAAGCTTTTTCATATTAAATTAGCCCCTTTCTATTGAGAACAATTGTTATTAAAAGGTAATAGCTATATTTGTCAATAACTAAGAAAAATTTGACAAATCGGAAAAAAAAACTAAATTTGTTAATCGCCGTGAATTCATTTCATTGGAGGTATTTTTCGGGCCCTTAGCTCAGTTGGTCAGAGCAGCTGGCTCATAACCAGCGGGTCGGAGGTTCGAGTCCTTCAGGGCCCATATCCGAAAAATCTATGAATAAATTAAAAAACCTTTATAACTTGCAATTTCAGTTTGATAAAATTGGTCTGCTAAAAAAAGAAGAGCAAGAAATTAAGCGGAATTATTCCATTATTGAAAATGGAACCAAAAAAAAATATTCCGAATGGAAACAACTTAAAATTAAAGTAAAAAATATGAAAGCTCAACTAACAGAAAAAGAACTTGAATTTCGAACTCTTGATGAAAAGAGAATAGCATATGAAAAAAATTTGTATTCAGATTATGCCCCCAAGACACCAAAAGAGTTACAAGAATTGCAACAAAAAATTGAAAATATGAAATTGAGCAATCAAAATATAGAGGAGATAACGGTAGATTTAATCAATGATGTGGAAAAAGAAGAGTTAAATTTGTCAAATTTAGAAGAGCAATTCGGTAGATGTAAAGAAGATTTCAAAAAAGAAAAAGCTTTTTTTGTTTCTCGCATGTATCAAATTGAAAAAGAAACAAAAGAAGCTAGCGAAAAAATAAAGTATTTCAGATCTTTGATACCACAGGAATTGTTGGATGAATTTGATATAGCATTTTCCAGAGGTCAAAAAACAGGTGTCGTAAGGGTTGTTTCCGGAAACTGTTCTGGTTGTCGCACTGTTTTATCTGAAAGATTGTTGGATTCTATTCGGAAACAACCAAATAGCTTGCACTATTGCGAAAATTGCAGTAGAATTATTGTCATCACCGATGATTAATATCTTTACAGATGGAGCATCTAGAAGTAATCCTGGTCTAGCAAGCTGTGGGTACGTTATCTTTAACGAAGAAACGCTAGTTGAAGAATACTCAGAATTCCTCGGAATTAAAACAAATAATTTTGCTGAATATTTTGCTGTGTGTAAAGCTTTAGAAAGATGCATCTTGTTGCATCTTACCGACGTTACGGTTTATTGTGATAGCTTATTAGTTGTAAATCAATGTAACCATAAATGGAAAGTAAGAAGTGGTGATTTATATCCCCTATACAACACCGTTATGAAATTAAGCAGAGAATTACATACGGTAACATTTATACATATCCCAAGAGAAAAAAATTCACATGCTGACAGGTTGTGCAATGAAGCACTTGACAAGCAAGCATTAACTAAACTAATTAAAACCACCGGAGGTTAGAATGTTTAAACTGGATTCATTAACAAAAGAGTATTTAGAATCGCTTAGAGCTAGAGAATTATATCAAATTGCACGAGAAATTAAGGTGCTTAGATACACAAGATTTAAAAAACAAGAGTTGATTAACGCAATTCTGGATATGAGAAATGAATATTTAGATACAGATGAAGATAAAAATGCGAAAATCGACAAGGCTGAAACAAAAAAGCAGATAGAAAAATCTGTTAAGGAAAAAGAAGAAAAACCTACGAAAATTACTGGATATGAATTAAAAAAACATCAAATTCAAAACTATATAGCCAAGAAAAATGAAGTTGAAAAAAGCACCTTAAGCAAGGTAGAAAAACCAAACAAAAAGGCGAAAATCGACAAAGTTGAAGTTAAAAAGCAGGTCGAAAAACCTGTTAAGGAAGAAGTAGAAAAAACTGTTCAGGTTGAAGTCAAAAAACACATAGAGAGACCTGTAGAAAAAACTGTTCAAGTTGAAGTTAAAAAACCTGTTGAACCAAAACCATATAAAAATTTAAATACACAGAAACCTGATCAAAATAATGATGGAAACTATCATTATGACAAAAGAAATTACAATAAAGATCAATCAAGAGTCCACCATAACAGATTTCAAAAAGGTAAAGGTGTTTTAGATGTTCATTCTGATGGATATGGGTTTTTAAGATCAACAAAATATGTACCAGATGTAAATGATATTTATGTACATCCATCTTTAATTAGGAAATTGGGACTTAGACCTGGTGATTATATTGAAGGAAATATCCGTGGACCTAGAAATGAAAAAGAAAAATATAGTGCCTTGATAGCTGTTGAAACAATTAATGATGCACATCCAACTACAGTTATAAAAAGACCAAGGTTCGAAGACTTAATACCAATTTTCCCTTTAGAAAGATTCAACTTAGCTGGATCTCTTGAGACATCGAATATTTCAAACAGGCTTATTGAATTGATTTCTCCAATTGGAAAAGGACAACGAGGTCTTATTGTATCTCCACCAAAAGCTGGAAAAACGACAATTATTAAAAGAATTGCACAAGGAATTGCAAAGAATAACCCAGAAGTCTACTTAATGGTTTTATTGGTTGACGAAAGACCAGAAGAAGTTACTGATATGCAAAGGTCGGTTAACGCCGACATTATTTCTTCAACTTTTGACCAGTTGCCAGAAAACCACATCAGAGTTGCCGAATTGGCTTTACAAAGGGCAAAAAGGCTTGTAGAAATGCAACGAGATGTTGTTATTCTTCTTGATGGGATTACTAGATTAACGAGAGCATATAATTTGTCTTGTACCCCTTCTGGAAGAACTTTAACTGGTGGGTTGGATACAGCTGCAATTCATGGACCAAAAAAATTCATTGGAGCTGCAAGAAATATTGATGGAGGCGGTAGTCTTACAATACTTGCTACATCCCTTGTTGAAACTGGTTCAAAGATGGATGAAATCATCTATGAAGAGTTTAAAGGAACCGGTAATATGGAACTTGTGCTAGATAGAAAAATGGCAGAGAAAAGAATTTTCCCATCATTTGACTTAAGTAGATCATCTACTAGGCGTGAAGAGTTGCTTTACGATGGAAACGAGTTAAGAAGAATTTGGATGGTCAGAAAATTCTTATCAGGTTTAGATAACTCAGAAGCATTAGAAAGACTCATTAAGTGGTTAAAAGAAAGTTCATCTAATGAGAAATTTCTTGAAAGTATTGCAATCCAAACAAAAACAACAAAAGTATGATTGAGAAATTAAAAGAATTTGAAAGCAAGTATCAAGAAATACTTGAGCAACTTTCTGATCCGGTTGTATTATCGGATCAGAAAAAAATTGCAATTTTAGCAAAAAAAGAAGCTTCTTTAAAGAAATATTCTGAAAGCTATCATGAGTATGTTGAATTGCTTAGCGATATAGAAGATTTTAGTATTCTTAAAAAAGAAGAAACAGACAAAGAAGAAAAAAAGCAAATTGAAATTGAACTTTCTTCAATGAATGAAAAAAAAGTAAAAATAGAAGAGTACATTAGAGAACTATTGATACCAAAAGATCCAGATGAAGAAAAAAATGTAATTATAGAAATCAGAGCAGCTGCTGGTGGAGACGAGGCAGCTATGTTTGCCGCAGATTTGTTCAGAATGTATTCGAATTATGCTACCGAAAACAAACTAAAAGTTGATGTGATGTCTTCTAACCAAATTGGCATTGGTGGCTTTAAAGAGATGATTTTCGGTGTAATTGGAATTAATGCATATAAAAACTTCAAATTTGAATCAGGCGTACATAGAGTTCAACGTGTTCCTGTAACTGAATCAGGTGGGAGAATACATACGTCAACAATAACTGTTGCGGTAATGGCAGAAGCTGAAGATGCTGAAGTAGAGATAGATCCAAATGACTTAAGAGTTGATGTGTTCAATGCTTCAGGGCATGGTGGACAGAATGTTCAAAAAAATGAAACTGCAATAAGAATAACACATCTTCCTACTGGTCTTGTCGTTGTTTGTCAAGATGAACGATCGAAACTACAAAATAGACTAAGAGCAATGAAAATTCTTTATTCTAGATTGTTGGATGCTGAAAAACAAAGAATTCAAAAAGAAGAATCATTAACTAGAAAAACTCAAGTAGGTTGGGGAGATAGAAGTGAGAAAATTAGAACCTATAATTTCCCACAAAACAGGATTACAGATCATAGGATAGGATTGAGCCTATATAATCTACCAGACATAATGAACGGCAATATGAGCGAACTTGTTAAATCTTTACAAATGGCTTGGAATGAAAAGAATATTTCGGAGTAGAATAGAAAAGTGGATGTAAAGAGTTTACTTAGCTTAGGGATTGATAGACTAGATATACCAGAAGCTAGGTTTGAGTCTGAGCTAATTTTAATGAGTGTTTTAAAAAAAGACAGAACATTTTTGTTCAGTAATTATAACAAAACTTTACAAAGCAAAGTTGTTGATTCATTTAAAAAACACATTGAAGAAAGAAAAAATGGTAAACCTCTTTACTATATATTAAAGGAAAAGCCATTTTTTAATGTTTCAATTTTTGTTGATGAAAACGTTTTGATTCCAAGATACGAATCAGAAATTTTAGTAGAAAAAGTAATAGAGTTTTCTAAAGGGTTTAAAAAAACCTCTATTCTAGATATGTGTACTGGTTCTGGTGTTATTGCTGTGTCTATTTGCGTTAACACAGTAAATACAGAAATTCATGCAGTTGATATATCTGCTAGTGCAATTAGAATAGCTATGAAAAACGTGAAAAAGTATTCATTAGAGGATAGAGTATCTTGTTATCAAAGTGATTTGTTTGGCAATGTACAAAGAAAATTCGATGTAATTGTAGCTAATCCACCTTACATACCATCGGATTATTTGAAAGAATGCTCTAGTGACGTTTTAAAAGAACCAATGATAGCTTTAGATGGAGGCTATGATGGATTAGTGTTCATTAGAAAGTTAATTGAACAATCGTTGAATCACTTAAATAAAAACGGATTACTTTTGTTTGAAATATCCGGTGATGGTCAGAATAGACCTGTTATGGATCTTCTTTTAAAAAAAGGGTTCAGTGAAATATTTACTTTAAAAGATTTAGCTGGACTTTCAAGAGTGTGTGGGGGGTTATTATGAATGAAGCTACTTACTTAATTCTATTTGCTTTTTTTGCTTATATTTTTGGAAGTATTCCATTTGGATACTTGATTGCCTTAGGGTTGCGCAAAATTGATATTAGAGAAAAAGGTTCAGGCAATATTGGAGCAACAAACATAACGAGAGTGCTTGGTATAAAATGGGGAATAATCGCATTTCTTCTTGATGCATCAAAGGGAATAGTCCCATTTGTTATATGTGGATATTTTTTACCAGAAGTTCTATATTATGATAGAGGGCTCATACTGCTAGTCTCTTCATTAAGTATTGTTGGCCATGACTTTTCATGCTTTTTAGATTTCAAAGGTGGGAAAGGAATGTCTACCTTAGTAGGATTACTATTCATTTTTGATGTTAACATTGCATTGTTAACTTGTGCTGTATGGCTGATTGTCCTTTTTGTATCAGGTTATGTTTCTTTGGCTTCAGTTATTGCTTCATTATCAATGGTTGTCTGGTGTATAGTTATTAACCCTAGTGTTTCATCAATTGTTTTTGCTTGTGTGCTATCTATAATTACTTTATGGCAGCATAGAGGTAATATTCAAAGGTTATTTAAGCATACAGAAAAAGTAATGTTCAAAAATAATTTTTTTGGTATTAAAAATTAATGATTCTAAATCCTCAAAATATGAGCAGATTAAATGAAGCTGAAAAAAATTATTGCAAAGAATTTTTGTTACTTGGATATCCAATAGTTTTCTATACAGATACCGTTATGGGTATCGGGGCAAATGGTCTATCTAAAAGTGCTGTAGATAACATCTACTTTTTAAAGAAGCGAACATTTGATAAACCGTTAATACTTTTTTTGGCAAACAGTAAGGACGCAATTGAGTACGTTGATGACCCAACATTACTGGAACACTCTATAGTTAAAGATAATTGGCCAGGTTCATTAACGGCTGTTTTTAAAAAGAAAAAAGAAAGCTCACTGTATTATTCCAAAGACTTGAATTGTGATACCTTAGGTATACGAATCCCAGATTCAGACTATTTAAGAGACCTAATCAATTATCTGCCATTTCCGCTTGTAACAACAAGTGCTAATATAAGTAAAAATGCTCCATTTGCTGATACTGAGCAAGCACAAAGAGAGTTTTGTAAAAATATTCTTATCATCAATATGAAAACGTCTATTTCAAAAAAAGGTGTTTCTCCGTCTTCGGTTGTTTCTTTTGTCGACAATGAGATAAAAGTCCTTCGAGATGGGGAAGCATTGAGTAGTATTAAAAACTAGTTTTAGAATACTCCCAGTTTCTTAGCTGACAATAAAAAATAGGGAAATATATTCCGCAAGTAATTATTGTAAGTAAACAACCTTTTATCCAGATTGGATAGAGATCTTTCCATATACCATTAAACGAAAGCCTTTTGTTTTCAATAACAATACTATTTAACTTCCATGATAAGAAAAAGCATCTTGCATAAGGATAAGCAAATCCAAGAGAAAGAATGCACATTAAAACAGCAGGAATAAATGTGCTTATCCATCCAAGCCAATCTCCATCGAAATAAGAAGGATATTTGCTACCACTAATGTTAAAATAAGGCATTTGAGTTGTTTTCTGGCAAATGGATTACTTTAAGGATTACTTCTTCAACCAATTTATTTTTAAATGCAGCCTGAAATATTTCGCTTCCAAATGGCATGTTTAGCCATTTGCTAATAGATGTTTTTTGTGAAAAATGGTGTTTTGCACGTAATTCATTAATCATGCCATCTAGAGTGTATATTTTAAACCTATCTAAACCAATTTTTGCGGCTGCTTCTTCACATGCTATTTCAATTATCTCTTCGTAAGGGGAGCTGCCTGGAATGTTTAGGAGACTGGCTATTCTTGGTAAAATTCCTTCTAATATCATTCTTGAATGAGAGTATGTCTCTGAAACTCCAAGCATGCTTGCCAGGTCTTTAACAACGTTAGGCGGCATCTCTAGAAGTTGATTAATTAATAGCAATTCATTATTAACAGGTTTAAAGTAGTATTTTTTACCGTACAGGTGACGGAAAGTTTTCATTGCATCGTAGTAACCAAGATTAAGGTTTCTCTGGCATGTTTCCTTAGAAAAATCTAGTGTTCCACCAAGTTCATCTGAAGGATTTATCCATGTAACATCTAATCCTTTTACGCTAGTGTGTCTATTTATTCCTAGTCCATGTGTGCGAATTACAATAAGACTCTTGTATCCTTTGCTTTTTAATGGTTGTATTGGGCTGTTGTCAAAAATACCACCATCTATAAACTTCTTATCATCAATTATCTCTCTTTTAAAAATGGGAAAATTTGAGCTAGCCATTAAATAGTCAATAATTTTGCCTTTTGGTATTTCTTTTTTAAAAAGTTCATAAGGTTTCAATTCTGACAAGGAGATTGTTACAAGGCCAAAATCCATTTTGCTTTTTCTTAGCTTTTCTTCATTTACCATGCCTTCAAGTAGTTTTCTAATTCGACCAGTATCTAGTCCACCGTCTTCAATTGATTTATGCAAGTACCCAGCAAAATATTTAAACCCATCAATACTGAAGTTGTATTTTTTTAGTTTCTTTATCTGGTTAGCATCAATATCAAGAATTTTTGAAAGAGACATATTATTCCAAAGATCGTAAATAACATCCCAATCTCCTTGAGCTATCAAGGCAGCATTAAGCGCTCCTATGGAAGTTCCTACGACAGCACTCGGTATTAATCCTTCTTCTACCATGGCTTTGTATGCACCTAAGTGATAAGAACCTTTTGCTCCGCCACCTTCAAGCACCAACCCGAAAGTACTTTTATCCATTTTTCTTATTCTTTTTTATTTTTTTATACAAGTTTTTTGGTTGTTCTTTTTTTGGCAATAATTTTTTATTCTTAACTACTTCTTTGTGTCTTTGGTAGCCTTTAGCTATGAACAATAATCCAGCAAGTAATCCGGTAATTAGAAGCCAGACAAGGGCATATTTTTGACTTCTTTGACTGTCTGTTTTTGCTGCTTCCATATCGCAATCATAGCTATATGGAGCAACAGTGATCATTTGCATTTTTGATGTTGACAATGTTGTTTTTAACGATGTGCTAATTCTGAATAAGTTTATGGCTTCCCAGGATTGTTCTGGATTATTGTGCTTGTGTGAGAATTTGTCTGTGATATTTCCATTATCTGTTGTGTTAATATCCCAAAACTTAACAGGATCATCGCAAGAAAAATTTAAATCATCTAAAGAAATTATTTTAACTCTGTCATGTGCAAATGTCCGGAAGTAAACCTTTTTTTCAGAAATATGGAATAGAACGTTCCATTTTGTATTTCCGGAAGCAGCATTTAAAAGGATGTCAAAAGCTTTCAAATACAAAGAACCATCACTGTTATTTTTCCACTCATCGACTAGAATGGAGGTTTTCTGGAATCTACCAAGAGCACTTCTGTTTTCTTTGTTCACAGAAGAAATGGCGTCCATACTTTCTGAGGCTTCTAAATATGGTGTTTCTGTAAGAACTGAATATGGCAATGTGTTTTCTAAGTTTGAGTAAATTGTTGTTTCATTATTTGAGAATTCTATAACGGCGGTTTCGTTTTTTGAATCAATAACGAAATAATGAGTTGAACCAAACCACTCAAATGAAGGTGGAACAATTCCTTCTGCTATCATTTGTTTAACTGAACTACAGTGGTCAAGATAAAATTGAATCCATTGCAATGACTGAATGGATGCTTCCGGGTTAGTATTTAAGCTTTCATCTAAAATTCTTATTATACAAAAACCTTTTTCATTAATACCTGCATATGGAAATCCTTGACCAAATTGATTAAAGGTAATGCTTCCAAATTTTGATACCCACGAATCTGAATCTGCCATAGCATCAGAGAGGAACTGTTTTCTGTTTCCTCTTGGATTGCAATAAACTAACCCTTCTTCAACTGTAGAGTCAAATGTAAAACCTGCTACAATATCGCTTTTGTTATTAATACTCATTGCTGTGTCAGCATAAGTATTTGGAATAAGTGTCAACGATACTGAAAACACGAAAATAATCAACAGTAGAGTTAAAAACCATTTATTTTTCATAGAAACCTTCTTTGCGCATTCTCATGGGAAAAGTCTTTGTAATAGTGTACTTATTGAACTTGTGCCCCAAGCCATTAAACCAAAAAAAACAGTCAATATTATGCTTACAATTGCTAATGGAACTGTGAGATTATTAATGTTTCTAATTCTTTCTAAATCGTCATTTCTTGCCTTTATAGTTCCTTGCAGTTCTAAGATTTTTCTTCTAACAGAATCCATATCTTTTTTATCTAAAAATATTGTTATATCATTAAAAATTGTTCTTTCTTCAAGTGGTAAGTCTGCGTACGGTGATAAATCTTCATTCAGTTTGATAAATCCTGAAAGTTTTTTAGCTACATCGGTATTGTATTTTTCTACCGTTTTGTTTGTATCTCTTTTTTTTGAAATAATTTCTACCAAGTATTGCCTTAGCAATAAACTCAGGTTATTCCTGTAGTCCTCTTCTTCGTTTACGAGAGATATCCCTTTGTAAATATCAACAACGCTATCTAAGTCATCAACCAAATTTTTTTTAAGTCCTATTGTGAGTGATTGGAAAAATTTTATTTTAATATTTGTTTTTGTAGGTCTTTTTTTCGATAAAGAAATTATTTTAAAAAGATACCAAACACCTATCAGTCCAAAGAGAATTATAAAAAATACCATTGAAGTTTGCATACTCCTCCAAAAATTCTGTAGTTTATTTAATTATAATCTTTGATTTCATTGTTTCTAGTTTATAGTAAAACTTTTCCTATGCTGAAAAAAGTTTGACAGAGATATGTTTTAGTTTTATTTTTAGAATAAAGTTATTTTGGGGGGACAACATGAAAAAGTTTTTTAATCTATTTTTTGTAGTACTTATTGTGTTTAGTTTAACTTTAGCTTCTTGTACTGGGAATGGTTCTACTAAAAAGGATGGCACAGGCCCAGGCGAGCCAGCAGTAGAAGAGCTTGGTGTAAAAGGTAAAAAAATTAAAGCTGGATTCATTTATGTGGGACCAGTGAACGATTTCGGGTGGACACATGCACATGACCAAGGAAGAAAATTTGTTGATGAAGCATTTGATTGGCTAGAAACAACTTATGTGGAACAAGTTTCAGAAGCAGATTGTCCAAGAGAGATTGACAGACTGGTAAATGAAGAGAAGTGTGATGTTATATTCACAACAAGTTTTGGCTTCATGGAATCAACATTTGAAGCAGCAGAAAAGTATCCCAATGTTATTTTTGAACATTGTTCTGGATATAAAACTCGCGACAATATGGGTGCATATTTTACAGATGTATACCAAATATTTTACCTAAATGGGTTAATTGCTGGTGCATTATCTGAATCAGGTAAAGCTGGCTATATTGGAGCTCAACCAATCCCAGAGATTAAGCGTCACATTAGTGCTTTTACGATTGGCTTTACAGAAGTAAATCCAGAAGCAACTACAACAGTTAAATGGTTAATGAATTGGTATGATCCAGCAAAATCGCGTGAAGCTTCAGAATCTCTTGTTGCAGAAGGTTGCGATGTGTTAATCTTTTCAGAAGATTCACCTACTGTTGTAGAAGTTGCAGAAGAGCATACAAATAAAGGCAATCAGACATATACATTTTCTCACTATAGTTCCATGAAGCATTACGGTCCTGGATCATGTGCTTCTGGGCATTTGTTTGATTGGGGAAAAATGTATCAAGATATTCTCACAGATGTCTATACAGACGAATGGGTATCCGAAAATATGCTTTGGCTAGTAGATAGAGGTACAGCAATACTAGGCGCAGAGTACGGTCAACCAATTAATGAGATTTTTGTTGAAGAGCTTAAAAATAAAAAAATGCCAAACTCTGATGAAAGCGTGTATGATTTTGTCATGAAAAGATATGAACAATTCAAGGAACCTAACATTGCGTTTGATCCATTTACGGGACCATTATACGATACAGATGGTGAACTTAGAATTGAAGATGGAGTAAGAGAATCTTATTCAAACCTAAGCGTTATTGATTGGTTCGTTAAAGGTGTAAATGCACCAAAAATAGACTAATATTTAAAATTCTGTGGGAAAGGGAATGCTCTTTCCCACAGGGAATACAAAATTATGAATCAAAAAGAAAAGTTTTTTTCGCTAAGAGCGAGGAATATTTCTAGATGCTTTGGGAATATTAAAGCGAACAATTCAATTGATTTTAGTATTGAAGCCGGTCAAATTATGGCTCTTTTGGGTGAAAATGGAGCCGGTAAAACAACATTTGTTCGTATTTTGTCTGGATTAGATCAACCAGATTCTGGCGAGATATTACTGAATGACCAATCAGTTTACTTCAATTCTTGTCGCACTGCACAGAAGATGGGCGTAGGAATAATTCATCAGCATTTTATGCTTGTTCAATCAATGACTGTTGCAGAAAATATTGCCTTATGTGATACAGATTCTTCTTTTATATATTCCGAAAACAAAATCAACGATAAAATGAAGAAATTTGAGGAAGAGTATGGGTTTTTTGTAAATCCAAATGCCAAAATTTGCCAATTATCTGCTGGGGAGCAACAAAGAGTAGAAATCATTAAAGCCTTATTTAGAGGAACTAATGTTTTAATATTAGATGAACCAACTTCTGTGCTTACTCCTCAGGAGGCCGATAAATTGTTTGTAATTTTACAAAAGATGAAAAATGAAGGAAAAGCAATTGTCTTCATTTCGCATAAATTGAGAGAAATCATGGATTATACAGATGCTGTTACTGTTCTTCGCCATGGTAATTTGGTTGGGTGTCGAAATGTGAATGATATAACTCAGGACGATTTAATATCAATGATGACAGGTGAAAAAAAAGTTGCTTCAATAAGAAAAGAAAATGTTGCCGTAGGAGAAAATATTCTAAAAGTAGCATCAATCACTGTTTTAGATGATAGAGAAAGCAAATCAATAAAGAATATGTCTTTTGAGATTAAAAAGAATGAAATATTTGGAATTGCTGGAATTGCTGGTAATGGTCAACGCGAACTTGTTGAAGCAATAACAGGAATGAGGAATGTTTCATCTGGAAAAATATTTATATATAACGAAGAAGTTCAGAATTCAACTCCGAAACATGTTTATAGTAAAGGTGTAGCGCATATACCAGAAGAAAGAATAAGATTTGGAATTGCTTCAGGGCTAAAACTATTTGAAAATACTTCAATTAGAAACTATGAACAAAGACCTTACTCTAAACAGAGTATCATGAACTATAAGGCAATAAAACTAAAAGCTCAGACAATTATTGAGGCATTTCACGTAAAAACAGAATCTGTTGATACTGAGATACAAAACTTATCTGGTGGGAATATGCAAAAACTAATTGTTGGTAGAGAGATGGTCGATTCTCCTAAATTGATTGTTGCATCTCATCCAACATATGGATTAGATATTGCATCAACGAAATACATACAGCAAGAACTGTTAACTAAAAGTAAAGAAGGAGCTGGAGTTTTGCTAATATCAGAAGACATAGACGAATTAATGGCTCTTTCTGATAGAATAGCGGTTGTTTTTAGGGGGGAACTGATGGGCGTGTTAAATCGTGAAGACGTTACAATACACAAAATTGGTTTACTTATGGCAGGAGAAGAGCTTTCAGGGGAAAACAACAATGGCTAGATGGAGAATTGAAAAACGAGAAAAAAAGTCGTTAGGTTTTGTTCTTATGATACTACTGCTGTCTGTTGCTTCAGGATTGTTGGTTGCAAGCATTATATTTTTTTTAAGAGGTGTAAATCCTTGGATGGCACTGACTAAAATATTTGCAGGATCTTTCGGAAGTGTATATGGATGGAAAGAAACAATAACAAAATCTATACCACTTATTCTTATTGGTTCTGGGCTATGCATTGTGTTTAGTGCAAAGTTTTGGAATATTGGTGCTGAGGGTCAATTGCTTATGGGCGCCGTTGGAGCAACTTTATTTGGCTTATTCCTTTTCCCAAAATTGAATCCAGCTATTTTAATCCCATTAATGTTTCTTGCGGGATTTATCTTTGGAGCTATTTGGGGTTTAATTCCAGCATTGTTAAAGGTGAAATTAAAAATCAACGAAACAATTGTTACATTAATGCTTAACTATATTGCAGCAGAATTTATACTTTTTTTAATATATGGTCCATGGAAAGGAAAAACTCAGTTTGGGTTTCCTTACACAGATAATTTCGCAAAAAGTTTATATTTGAAAACCTTTCCAGAGAGTAGGGTCCACATAATTACGCTTGCAATAGGAATTGTTTTCGCAATAGTTTGTTGGTTTTTGCTTTATAAAACTAAATTTGGGTATGAAATACGAATAACTGGAGCAAATCCTGAAGCTGGAAAGTATTCCGGCATAAAAACAAGTAAAATTCTTATATTTGGTATGTTGATTAGTGGAGGCTTAGCTGGTTTAGCTGGTGCAGGGGAAATATTAGGTATTCATCATAGATTGTGCCAACCTTTAACAATATCTTCTGGATATGGATTTACTGCAATAATTGTAGCTTGGCTTGGAAACTTAAATCCGATACTGGTTGTTATAACATCAATATTTTTTGGTGGTCTTTTGGTTGGTGGAGATGCAATAAAGTCTTCTCTTGGTTTTCCTCATGCTACCATTGAAATATTTAACGGGTTGATTCTTTTCTTTCTATTGATTGGAACGTTTTTCATCCAATATAGAATACGCCTGTTAAACAAAAACGAAAAAGGAATCAAATCATGACTTGGTTTGTTTTAATCTTTGGTCGTTTTTTAGTAGCTGGAACACCATTATTGCTTGGAACAATTGGTGAGATCTATGCAGAAAAAGCAGGAAACTTAAATCTTGGGGTAGAAGGTATGATGGCTGTTGGAGCAATTTCTGGATTTGCATTTGCCCATAACACGGGAAATCCATGGATAGGTTTTATTCTTGCTGGTTGTATGGGTGGTTTACTGTCTTTGGTCCATGCTTTTGTTACAATATCGCTTCGAGCTAACCAAGTAGTATCTGGCTTAGCCTTAACAATGTTTGGTGTTGGATTAAGTGGATTTATAGGAAACGAGTATGTTGGTATATCTCTAGTCCCAAGGTTCAAAAATGTTGCAATACCATTTCTGAGTGAAATACCTTTCGTTGGAGAAGTGTTGTTTACCAGAAGTCCTGTTTTTTACATTGCGATACTATTAGCTGTCGTATTTTGGTACATAATGTTCAGAACTAAATGGGGAATAATCATTAGGGCCTGCGGTGAAAATCCAAAAACAGCTGAATCAGCTGGTATAAATGTGTATAGAGTTCAGTATACCTGTGTTTTAATAGGCGGAGTTTGTGCTGGGTTAGCAGGAGCATATATTTCTCTGTATTATATTCCTACTTGGATAGACGGTATGATTGCTGGGCGTGGGTGGATTGTTATTGCATTGGTGATACTTTCACAATGGAACTCACTAAAAGCATTGTTTAGTTGTTATTTGTTCGGCAGTATCTATGTTCTGCAATATGCCCTTCAGGGGTCATTTCTTAATCCAACATTGCTTTTAATGATGCCTTATCTAACAGCAGTTACCGTTTTGATCGTTGACTCAAAAAAAACTCTAAAGTATAAAACTGGATCTCCAACTCATTTGGGTGAACCTTACATTAAATAGTTTTATCCTTCTTTTTTCTTTTTTTCAACTATTTCTCTTATTCGTGGTAAAAGTTTTTTAATATCACCAACTAACGATAAATGTGAATGTTGGAAAATTGGTGCATTACCATCTTTGTTTACTGCAATAATATACTCGCTATTTTGCATTCCAACCAAGTGTTGTATCGACCCAGAGATTCCCAATGCAATGTAAACTTTTGGGGCAACAGCTTTGCCAGACATTCCAATTTGTACTTCATGTGGTAGCCAACCCTTGTCTACAATTGGTCTCGAACAGCCTATTCCAGCTTTAATATCTTGAGTGAATTTGAATATAAGATCTATATTTTCTTTTGTTCCAATACCTCTACCAACTCCCACTATTATGGTTTGCTTTTCTAGATCTGGGAAAAAACTCTTGATTTTGGATCTACTCGAAATTGTCACAAAAGAAGTGGTTTTGACGTCTACATCAATTAATTCAAGAATGCACTCCTTTTTGTGCTCAATAAAAGGAAATGCGTGAGGTCTAATTGTAGCCATTTGAGGTCTTTTTAATGGACAAATGATACTTGCCATTAAATTCCCATCCCAAGCAGGACGAGTCTGAATTAACAACCCATTTTCTTCAGAAATTGAAAGTTCCGTGCAATCTGCTGTTAGCCCGGTTTCAAGTTCTGTTGCAATTCTAGGAGCTAAATCTCTCCCCATTTCAGTAGCCGGAAATAAAAATAGAGATGGCTTTTTGGTTCTGCAGTATGAAGAAAGCACGCCGGAATACACAATCGGATTGTATTCTTTCAGTTTTCTATTTTTTAAAACAACTACTTTATCGGCTCCAATTTTTTTAAACGAATCTAATTCTTCGGTCGAGAAATTATCTGTAGGCAATATTGCAATAATTTTTGCTTCTGGTTTAAGGACTCGGATTTTAGAAATTATCTCGAATGAAGTTGTCTCAATAGTTCCGTTTCCACGACGCTCTATCATGACCCAGCAATCACCATCAACCTGAGAAATAGTTTCATCATCAAGAGATTTGACTATGGCTTTTTTTGGACAAACAGATATGCAAATTCCACAAAATGTGCAACCATCTGTTATGAAAGCTTTTTTATTGTTTAACTCAATTACATTTACTGGACATTTACTTACGCAAATGCCACAACCATTACATAGAGATTCCAGTACTTTTATCTTCATTATCCATTTACCTCATCAATTGTTTTCATGATATGATCCATTGGAATTGAACCTTCGGTAAACTTGATTGTTTCTGTTGTTTTTGTTAATTTTGGTTCAAATGTTTTAACTACTCTTGTTGGAGAACCTTCTATACCAAGTTTTTCTAAAGAAATTTTTAACTCGTTGTTTGTTATTATTGTCGGTTCCCATTCTTGAGTTTTATATATTCCACGTAGTGAAGGCAATCTTGGAATGTTGCAATGTGCATTGAATGCTATTAGTGAAGGTAAAACAGTTGTAAGCTGTTCTACATGATTTCTAAATTCTCTTTTTACAACACACGACTTGTCTTTCAAGTCAATATTTGTTGCTCCTAAAACTTGCGGAATATTTAGTCTACAGGCGACGCCAGGGCCCACTTGTCCGGTATCGCCGTCTAATGCTTGCTTACCACATAAAATTAGTTTAATGTCGTCAAATCTTAAAACGGTTTTAGATAGTATTAAGGATGTAGCTAGAGTATCTGATCCAGCAAAAGCAATGTCTGTGAGTAGGAGTCCTGTGTCCGCACCCATTGAAATGCCTTCTTTTAAAACTGCAATTGCTTGTTTTGGTCCCATAGTAATTAGGTGAACCGTAATGTCTGGGTTCTTGTCTTTCAGACTTAGCGCTTCCTCAAGTGCATTTTTATCAGCTGGATTCATTACCGATGGTACGCCTTGTCGTTTCATACTGAAGTTTTTTTTATCAATAGAAACTCTAACCTTACTCTCTAAATCAGGTATCTGTTTTATTAAAACTAAAATTTTCATATAGTACTCCTTAGATGGTTCAAATCTATTATATTAAAAGAAATACTTGAATAAAGGAGTATATATTGATAGTTACACCTTTTCAAACAGAAAAACTGACTAAACCTTTTAAATTAAATCAATTTGTCGATTCTTTTGTTGGGGAAAAAATACAAAACGGAGATGTTTTAGTTATAGCATCAAAGGTTGTTTCAATAGCTGAAGGACAAGTAATAGATTTAAAAAATCAAATAGTTACAGAAGAAGCTTGGGCTTTATCAGCTGAGTTTAAAATGGATGAAAAATTTTGTCAAGCTGTATTAGCTGAAGCAGATGAAATATTGGGTGGGGTTCCAGGGGTTATAAGTACGATGAAAAACGGTATCGTAACTCCTTATGCTGGAGTAGATAGATCTAACGTACCAAAAAACCATGTTGTCCTTTGGCCAAAAAATCCTACTAACACAGCCCAGAGAATTAGAGATTATTTTAAACAGAAACGAAATGTGTCGATTGGAATAATTATCTCAGATTCACAAGTTGTACCACTAAGAGTAGGATCTTACGGTGTAGCGATTGCTATTGCTGGATTTGAGGGGATTATAAGTAAAATTGGAGAAAAGGATTTGTTTGGGAAAAAAATGCTTGTAACTCGTTTGAATTTAGCTGATAATCTGGCTTCAGCAGCAAACCTTGTTATGGGTGAAACCACCGAAAGATGCCCTATCGCTTTAATTAGTGGCGTAAAATTGAAACTTTCAGAAACAAACGCCTTCTTGCTGTCTCGAAAATTACTAATGAGTCCAGCCGAGTGTTTAATCTTTGGTTCCTTACCAAGTTGGGGACCAGAGAATGATGCATCAAATCTTCCGCAATTTTCATAATGAAAGTTTGGAATTTTTTTATACCTAAAAATCAGCTAAAATTCCCAACAGCAAAAATAAAAGATGGAGACTTCCACCATTTACAAAATGTATTAAGACTCATTGTTGGAGATAAAGTCTCTATTGTAACAACAAAGCAGAAATTTAAAGGTGTGATTAAGGAAATAAATAAGAAAGAAGCAATTGTAGAATTGTTTGAGCTAGACGAAGAGAATAAGCCTTTGGTTAATATTCATTTGATTCAGGGTTTACCTAAAGCAAAAAAAATGGATCTAATTATAGAAAAAGGAACAGAGATAGGAATTAATGAGTTTCATCCTATAGCCATGGAACGGTCTATGAAATTTAGTGGAGGGAAAGAATTAGTGAAACTTGAAAGATGGAAGCGCATTGCACAGTCCTCAGCAAAGCAAAGCGGGTCTTACCGCGTGCCAATAATTCATCCAACATCAACAGAAAACGATATTTTTAGATCAATAAAAAAAAGCAAAAATGTTTTGATTGTTCCATATGAAAATGAAAAGAAAACAAGTTTATTCACAATATTCTCTAATATTGATTTTAAAAAAATTGATAATGTATGGATTATCATTGGTCCAGAAGGGGGAATGACCCATTCAGAAATTAACAGGTTCCAGAAAAATGGATTTATTCCTGTAACATTAGGGAAACAAATTTTAAGGACGGAAACAGCTGGATTTTTTACTGCTGGGTTGACCCAGTATTTGATTGAGTACCTGTATTGAAAAAAATAACAATTAAAACATTTGGGTGTAAAGTAAACCAATATAATTCCCAACTTGTTTCTCAAAAATTAAAAGATTATTTTCAAATTGAAAGTAAGTGGAAGAATTCTGATATTGTTATTGTAAATGCATGCGTGGTAACTGAAAAGGCAGAAAGAGAAGTGATTTCTCTTGTAAAAAAAATTCAAAAATTTGGAATTCAAGAAATATATGTTATGGGTTGCTGTAGCTCTATTTGCAAAAAAGAGCTACAAACATTAAGTGTTGATTGCTTCAAAGAAAAAGAGCTAATGAATGAAATATTAAAGAAATACAAAGTGTATCAAGAAAATTTTGATAATATAATGATTAGCGAATTTGGTAGACACACAAGGGCTTTTGTTAAAATCCAATCTGGATGTAACCAGTTTTGTTCATACTGTATAGTGCCATTTGTTAGAGGTCCTTTGGTTTCAAGATCTTCCACTAGTATACTAAGCGAAATAGAAGGGTTAGTTAATAACGGATTTAAAGAAATTGTGTTAACTGGGACTCAGGTTGGATTGTATAAAGATCCAAAAAATGATAAATGCTGTTTCTATGAGCTATTAGAGATTATCGGGAAGAAATTTTCAAATTACTTATACAGAGTTCGGATATCGTCTATAGGACTAAATTTTGTTAAACCAGACTATATACGATTGGTTAACACATACCCAATTTTTTGTAACCATTTACATATTTCACTACAATCTGGGAGCAACAGGATACTTGATATAATGAACAGACAGTATACAGTTGAAGAATACAGAAAAACTGTCAACAATCTAAAAGAAAATATTGCAGATTTTCAAATTTCCACAGATATTATTGTTGGTTTTCCAGGTGAAACTGAATCTGATTTTCAAGAAACCGTAGATTTTGCTAATAAGATGGAATTCTCAAAAATACATGTTTTTCAATATTCACCAAGAATTGGAACAAAAGCAGCTTCTTTTAAAGACCAAATAGACATAAAAACTAAGAAATATAGGAGTAGCAAGTTGCTTGCAATTGAATCCTCGATCCGTTATACTATCCAAGAAAATTATATCGGGAAAGCAGTGCAAATACTTCTTGAAAGTAATGGAACAGGGCTTACTCGAAATTATCTGAGGGTTCGCTTGCAGAACCATTCAGATGAGATTGATGTTGGAGAATTATATAAAGTTATTGTCTCCAGCATAGACGTTAATTGTTTGTATGCAAAGTTGAAAGGTGTTGATTTTTTTAATGGCTCAAGCACAAAGAAGAGACAATGAGAGTTTCGATTCTTTACTTAACCGTTTTAAGCAAGATTGCGCAAGATCGGGAATAATATCTGATATCAAAAAACATCAGTTTTTTTATCCACCAAGTGTAATGCGTCGTAAAAGAATCGCTTCTGCCAAGAAGCGTCATCGTAAAACTAAATAACAGTTTTACCAAGTGGACAGTAAATCGGGCTCTGGAGACAGGGCCCTCTCAAAATTTTTAAAACTATTTGATAACAAACGAATTTACGTTTTTTTGTTTACATTCGTTGTTTTATCTGCATTAGTTTTTTCATACGATTATCAAAATAGATCTTACTTCACGGTGGGCGATACAGCTCCAATTGATCTTTATGCAAAAAGGTCCGTTATGCCTTTTTACAACAGGGTTAAGACAAGGCAATTGCAAGAAGATGCAGCCTCTGAAGTAGAGATTAGATTGACTCAAAATACAGCCATAGCACAAGAAACGATAGATCAGATAGACTATACTTTTAGGCAAATACAATATGAAAGAAACAACAGGTTAAAAAAAGAATTAGAAAAAATTAGTGAAATATCAAATCTACTCGACTTTAACGAGAATGAACAGAATATTGCTCAATTTCTTTTAACAACTGAACCTGCAACATTGAAGCATGTTTTTGATTCAGCAAAAAGTATTGATCTTGAACTTCTTGAAGCTGGTGTCAGAAAAGAAAACCTTTCAAAAAAATATGAGACAATAGATTTGATTGCTTTTAGGTATTCAATTGACCAAAGACCAGAAGTAAGCGAAGCTATTGCAATTATTGCTAAAAATGAGCTTATACCGAACATGTCAATTGATGACCAAGCAACAAGTGTTGAAAGAGAAAAGGCGAAGTCAAGAATTACTCCAATACAGGAAAATATTAGAATGAACGAGCTTCTAGTCGAAAAGGGAGAAAATCTTACAGAAGAAGATATTGAACGCCTTAAAGCTGCTGGGTATTATGAAAAAGAGATTAACTGGATAATCTGGTTGCACTCAATACTTTATCCTTTTATTTTGTTCTTTTTTCTTTTCTTGTATTTGTTTGTTTCAGATAAAAAGGAATGGATTAAATCTTTTAAAAGATACGTATTACTATTTGCTTCAATAGCCATAATGGTAGCTTTATCCAGGTTTGTTATACCAATGAATAACAACATGGTTCCATTATTTATGTTCACTATAGTTTTAACTGTGTTTTTTAATAAACCTTTTGGATATTTCATTACTACAGTTTTGGTGATATTGTTTTTTCCATTTTTTGGGATGGATCTGGTTTTAACAGCATCATATTTGTTAGCATCTCTTGTTACTATACAGCTGTTTTCTAATTTCAAAACATATGCTGATTACATTCAAAAGAGCTTTATCTCTGCAGCGATATTTTCTATTTTAGCACTCACGCTAATCACAATTTTTCCTGGATATTATGCCAATGGAAAGTTTTTAAATATTTCCTTCCTAGTATTTTTGAATGGAGCAATATCTGGACTATTTACTTTAGGCATAATACTTCTACTAGAAAGAGTTGCACAATTTATTACACCTCTAAGACTTATTGAGTTGGGTGATTCAAATTCTCCACTACTACGTTATTTGTTCGAAGTGGCACCTGGAAGTTATCAACATTCAATTATGGTTGCTAACATTGCTTCACATGCTGCCGAAAAAATTAAAGCAAATGGAATGTTGGTAAGAGTAGGTGCCTATTATCATGATATTGGAAAAACCGTATTCCCATTTTATTTTACAGAAAATAGTAGTGGTAAAAATATATTAGATGATTTAGATCCATTGAAATCAGTTGAGTTAATTAAAGGACACGTTAGCAATGGAATGAAACTTGCAGAAGAAAATTCTTTACCCGATGGGATTAAGCGTTTTATACTCACACACCATGGTACGACAAGGATTAGTTTTTTGCTTCAAGCAGCACAGTCTGTTAATCCTTCAATTACAGACGATGCTGAGTTTAGATATCCTGGACCGAAACCAACAAGTAAAGAGGAAACTATACTTATGCTTGCAGATTCTGTTGAGGCTGCTGTTAGATCATTGTCAGATAAAGATTCAACAGAAATCAAAAATATGGTTGATAAAGTTATTAGCGGTAAAATAAAAGACAATCAGCTTGATGATTCAAGTTTGACATTTAAAGAGCTTCAAACAGTGAGGCAATCGTTTATTTTTACATTAGATTCTCTGTATCACTCAAGAATCACATACCCAGTAAATACTAGACAGAGTGAAAAATTTAAAAGATCGAGGTAACAAATGATAAGTATTGATTATAGTGTTGAGGATTCAGTTCCGGACTTGCCCTTGAAGGAGCTAGACGAATGGTTGCAAAAAATATTGTCTGACTCCGTTTTCAATTCTTTTCCAAATCCATCCAAAATTAGTGTTGTTTTTGTTCACGATGAAAAAATTAAAGAAATGAATAGTAATTATCGTGGGAAAAATGAGCCTACGGACGTTTTAACATTTGTACTAAATGAAGAATTACCAGATAACTATTTACTCGGTGAGATAATCATTTCAACCGATACAGCAAAACTTGATGCAAATGAGTTGAATATTTCACAGACTCAGGAATATCTTTGGCTTTTAACTCATGGGTTTTTGCATCTAGCTGGGTATGACCATCATTCTGAAAAAGACGGATCAGTAATGAAAAATCATGAATATAGGATACTACGAAATTCAAATCTTTGTGGAGGTATTTACCAATATGGAATATAGTTGGATATATATCTTAAGTATTTTAGGGTTAATACTGCTATCTGCTTTTTTTTCAGGTGCTGAAATTGCATTGCTAACTGTAAGTAGAGTTAAACTAAATAGTTTAGTCGAAGATGGATCTGCAAAAGCTTCTAGAGTGCTATCTCTTAAGAATGATCCTAATAGATTAATTACTGGCGTCTTAATAGGAAACAACATTGTAAACATACTAGCTACATCTTTAGCTACTAGTTACGCTACTAAACTTCTTAAAAATGGAGAAACAGCTGTTATTGTAAGTACAGTAGTTCTTACAGTCTTAATTGTTATTTTTGCAGAGATGTTTCCAAAAACCGTAAGTAACTCAAATCCTTTGAAAATTAGTATGCTTGTATATTTCCCAGTTGTTTTTTCTATGACAATGTTTGCTCCATTAATATGGTTTTTTTCTTTAATTAACAAAATGCTTCTTAAAATGTTTAACATAAAAGATTCTCAAACCTCTTTAGTTATGAAACAAAGAGAATTAGAGACTGTTATAAACATGTCACAAAGAGATGGAACAATACAGCAAGAAGAACGAGAAATGTTAAAGAGTGTTTTTGATTTTAAGGATACTCACGTTAATGAAATCATGGTACCAAGAGTAGATATGGAATGCCTAGATATTGAGGATGGCATTGAAGAATTCTTCAATATTGTAAAAAAAACTGGATACTCAAGAATACCAGTTTTTGAAGAAAAACCAGATAATATTATTGGAATACTATTTGTAAAAGATGTTATTCGATGGATTTCAAGTAAGAAACCTTTACTGGAATTGAATATCAAAAGCGGCATTAGACCAGCTGAATTTGTGCCTGAAACAAAAAAAATAGATCAACTTTTTAAAGAAATGAGAGAGAAGAAGAATCATATAGTAATGGTTGTTGACGAATACGGAGGAATTTCTGGCTTACTTACACTTGAAGATATTTTAGAGGAAATTGTTGGTGAAATACAGGATGAGTTTGATTCCGAAGAAGAGTTAAGTAGGCAACTAAAAGATGGGTCTTATGAAATTGTTGGTGATTACCCCATAGATGATTTTAACGAAAGTTTTACAACAGATATTTCAGAAGAAGATGCCGAAACAATTTCCGGCTTTATGCTGGCAGAACTTGGACATATTCCAGATATTGGAGAAATAGTAAAATACAGGAATCTTGAACTAACTGTAAGAGACATGGAAGATAGAAGAATAACAAAGGTTAGTGTAAAAATATCTACTCCATTAAAAGAAACAAGCAATGATGCAATAAAGAAGGAAAATTCAAAATGAAAACACTATTAATTGGAAATTGGAAACAAAATATTGGGCCAGAAGAAGCCGGTAAATTTTGCCAAACATACAAAGAATTAACAAAAGAAAAACATATTCATAAACGTATAGAAACAGCAATCGCTGCTCCATATATTACAATTCCATATACCGGTGAATTACCATCTTATATTTTTAGAGCTGGTCAGAATTGCAGTGAATTTAGATTAGGAGCACATACTGGTGAAATAGATGCTTCATGGCTAAAGAGTGTAGGGTGTAAATACTGTATTATCGGGCATTCTGAAAGAAGAAAGCTCAATAATGAAACAGATGATATGGTTTTCAATAAGTATCGAAATTTGATTGCATGCGAAATTGAACCTATTTTGTGTATTGGAGATGTAAGTAAAGACGGGTCTCCAGATGAAAGAATTCAAGCAATACTTTCCCAATTAAGATTTTATTCTCAAGAGACTTCCTTATGGATAGCATATGAGCCGGTTTGGGCAATAGGAAGTGGTGAAGTTCCAACATATGAATGGATAAACACAGTTACGGATGAGATACACAGGTTGTTACCAAATTCAAGAGTATTGTACGGCGGAAGTGTAAATGAAAAAAATGCTGCTGATATTATGGCAAATACACATATAAGGGGATTACTTATAGGTGGTGCGTCTTTAGATGCCAAAAAGCTTTATACCCTTGAAAGAAATGTTGAAGATAAGCTGTATGGAAGACGCTAATTCAAAAAAAATAGGTACACTTTTTATTGTTCCAACACCAATTGGGAATATGAAGGATATAACATTACGTTCTCTTGAAACACTTGAATACGTTGATTGGATAGCATGTGAAGACACAAGGAGAACATTAAAACTTCTTAATGCGTTCAATATTAAGAAAAAACTGTTTTCATATCACGAGCATACTCTTTATAAAAACGGACAACTGATTGAAAAACTTAAAGAAGGGTTTTCTGGAGCTCTAGTTTCAGATGCTGGTATGCCTGTTATTGCAGATTCAGGTGTTGAACTTATTAGAGACTGCAGAAACGAAGGTATTTCCGTGGAGGTTTTGCCTGGGGCTTCCGCTGTTATGACGGCATTGGTTAATTCTGGATTCCCAGTTCAAAATTTCATATACGTAAATTTTTTTCCTAGAAAAAAAGGAAAATTTATTCAACTTCTTGAAAAAACAAAAAACACAGGATATTCTGTCTGTGCATTTGAATCACCACACAGAATTGTCAAAACACTATCCTGGTTTGTGGAATTTGACTCAACAATTGAAATTTGTATATGCAGAGAAATGACAAAAATGCACGAAGAAATTGTTTGGGGAAAAGCCTCAGAGCTTTACGAAAAATTTTTAGACAGAGATGTCAAAGGTGAAATATCCTTGGTTTACAGATTTATAGCAGGAGAAAATAATGAATAATAAATATTTTGTTACTACACCAATTTACTATATTAGCGGAAAACCACATATTGGGCATCTTTATACAACGGCCGCCGCAGATATTCTTTCTAGATACCATAAAATGATGGGTTACACCACATTGTTTACTACTGGTAGCGACGAAAATTCTCAAAAAGTTGTAAACGCTGCAGAAGATGCTGGGATGGAGATAAAGCAATTTGTAGACTCTGAAGCTCAGAAATGGACTGAATATTTCTTTACATTCAATGTTAAATTTGATAGGTTTATTAGAACAACAGACAAAGACCATGTAAAAGTGGTCGAAGATGTGGTTTCAAAAATATATGATCTTGGATATATATACAAAGGCAATTACGAAGGTTGGTATTGCGTTGATTGTGAATCTTTTTGGACAGACAAAGAAGTTGAAGATGGTCTATGTCCAGAATGTAAAAGAAAAATAACACGTATTTCTGAAGAGAATTATTTTTTTAAACTAAGCGCTTTCCAAGATAAACTGTTAGACTTTTACAAAAACAACCCAAAAGCAATAGAGCCTACTTCAAGATACAACGAAGTTGTAAGTATGATTCAACAGGGTCTTCCAGATGTTTCAATTTCAAGAAAATCACAGGGATGGGGAATAACTTTCCCATTTGACAAAAACCATGCAATATGGGTTTGGTTTGATGCATTGATTAATTATTTAACTGTTTCTGGATATCTTGACGATGCAGAAAAATTTGAAAAACTTTGGCCTGCAGATTGTCATTTAATGAGCAAAGACATCATAAGATTTCATTGCGTAATTTGGCCAGCGATGCTAATGGCTTTGGGTTTAAAACCCGCCAAAAAAGTTTTTGTACACGGATGGTGGCTTACAGATGGCGAAAAAATGTCAAAATCAAAGGGTAACGTAATAAACCCAAAAGATGTTGTTTTAGATTTATCACAAAAAACTGGTATTGATGAGGCTTTAGCGGCGGATATTGTACGGTGGTTTTTATTTAGAGAAACCTCATTCGGTGAAGATGCTGTATTTTCAATGGAGCGTCTAATGGATAGATATAATTTTGACTTAGCAAATGATCTAGGAAATCTAATAAATAGAGTTTCCGTAATGACATATAAGTTTTTCAAAGGGTTTATACCTGAAGGAAACTATATATCTGGCGATATTGAATCATTTGTAAATGAACAAATTGCAACATTTAATGAAAGTATGGAGAATTATAGATTTAAAGATTCAATTGAAGCGATTTGGAACATTATCAGAAGATGCAATAAGCTAATAGAAGAATACAAACCGTGGGAACTTGAAAAAAATGATGAAACTGCAAAACTAAAAGATTTAATATTTACTCTTCTTGATGAAATAAGGCTGATAGCAATAATGATTAAACCATTTATGCCGAAGTTTAGTGAAATAGTGGTTAATGGATTTAATCAAGAAATCAATAATGATCTTTCAATTAGAAAACTCAATCCAGGAGAATTAATCCAATTTCCAAAAGTAATTTTTCCAAGAGTTAAAAAAGAGAAAAAGAAGACAAAAGAAGCTGGAAAAAACTCAATAAAAAAAGAAGAAAAAGCTATTGAATATTGTTCCATTGACGATTTTGTAAAATTTGACTTTAGGGTTGCATCAATACTAGAAGCCAAAAAACATCCAGATGCAGATAGACTGCTTATTCTTCAAGTACAAGTTGGTACCACAACAAAGCAAATTGTAGCTGGTATTGCAAAATACTATTCTCCTGAGGAATTGATCGGGAAGAAAGTTGTTATCGTAAATAACCTAAAACCAGTTGTATTGCGTGGAGAAAAATCTGAAGGAATGGTAATGTGTGCATCTCATAAGAAGAAGCTGTGTGTTACATCGCCAGAAGACATTGAAATGACATGTGGAGCAAAAGTTAAGTGATAGAATTAGTTGATTCTCATGCACATATACCAATTTGTAAAGAAACTGAGGAAAATGTAATTAAAGAGGCTCAAGAAGCAGGGGTTATCCAAATAATGAATGTAGGGTATGATCCCGAATCATCCTTGCAGTCTTTGGTAATTTCAGAAAAATATGATTGGATTGATGCTTCTTTCGGAATACATCCACACTATCTAAGTGAAATGCACGTGTATTTACAAAAATTTTTAGAAGAAGAACACAAAAAAGCAAAATATTTAGCTATTGGAGAAATTGGAATGGACTCTGTAAAAAGCGAAACTTCAATAGATTTGCAAAAAGAATGCTTTAGTAAACAACTTAGGTTTGCATTAGAAAATAATTACCCAGTAATAGTACATAATCGTGGCACTGATCAGGAAGTCCTTAAGATTTTACAAGAGTATGCAGGGATTAGAGGTGTAATGCATTGTTATTCGTCGAATAGAGAGATGGCTGAAAAATACCTGAAATTAGGTTTATTTCTTTCATTTTCTGGTAATATTACATATAAAAGAAGCATAGAGTTAAGAGAAGTGGTAAAAATTATACCAAAAAATAGAATACTACTAGAAACAGATTGCCCGTATTTGACACCTCAAAAATATAGGGGTAAAACGCTAAATAAACCTTCGTTTGTTGAAGAGGTGTATAAAACTTGTGTTTCTATGCGAGAAGAGAATATTGAGGAACTATCTAAACAAATTAAGAGTAATTATTTAAAACTATTTCATGGAGGATAGAATGAATGCCACATCAAAAGAAATTGCTAAATACCTCTCAAACATTCTTCAAGAATGTCCATTAGATAGAAGTTGGAATGGACTTCAAGTAGATTCTTCGAAACCAATTAAACATGTTTATGGTGCCGTTGATGCATCAGAAAAGCTTTTTTTTTCCACCAACCATGAGGATTCATCACTATTCATAGTTCACCATGGATTATTCTGGAAAGGTGTGCAACCAAACATAGAAGGATCAAATTTCACCAAAATCAAGCACTTAATTGAAACAAATTCTTCTCTTTATGCTTCACATTTGCCCTTAGATATTCACCCCTCGCTTGGGAACAATGCTTCGCTTTTATCATTTTTAAGTCCTATAGAAGAAACAATAAAAAGGTTTTGCCAGTACAAAGGCTATGACATCGGTTTGTCGGCAACTTTAAATAATTCTGTAAACAGGAAGTCAATACAAGCTCTATATTCTGAAGCTTTAGTTGAAAAGACTACACTATTAGCGTTTGGGAACGAAGAAGTGAAAAGAATTGCAGTTTGTTCTGGAGATGGAGCAGATTTTATTTCAGACGCTTATGAAGCTGGTGTTGATTTATTCATAACTGGAGAATTTTCTCACACGATGTATGTTTATGCGCAGGACCATAATATGAACGTACTGTGTCTTACTCACTATGGATCAGAAAAAAATGGAGTATTAAATCTTTGCGAGAAAGTTAGAGATGCATTCAATATCGAATTCACTTTTGTTGATTTTTCTCCAATGTTTTGATTCAAAATCTGAAGCGGGAGGGTACTATGCTTAGAAAAATTTTATTAAACGTAGTGGTTCTTACATTGTTTTGCACGTTTGTCTTACATGGAGTTGACTATTGTAATGCGGACGTAACAAAATACAGATCTGATTATACATTCTCTGGGCAAACTTCTGAAAATCTCAAACCACCAATTAGAACTTCTTGGGTTGATGTAATTGGTGCTTCAAATTCGAGTCCTTTAGTTGTTGGTGAAAAATTGTATATATCTTCAACTTGGGGATTGATATGCTATAACGCAAAATGGGGAACTAAAATTTGGCAATTCTGTAATAAAGATTTCCACAATTCTTCCCCCTGTTATGCAAATGAAGTAATTTATGCTGGAAGAACTAATGCAATGTATGCGGTTGAAGCCAAAACGGGGTATCAAAAATGGAAATATACTACGCCCAAGGGTACAAACAACTCTTCTCCAGTTTTCTATCAAAATCACGTGTATTTTGCTTCTGGTAAACTATTGATTTGCTTGAATGCTGAAACTGGTGAAAAAATTTGGGATATCGGGTTTGGTCAAACTATAAATCTTCCAGTTGCTTTTGATAGTGATAAATTTTATGTTGCTGCTGAGGATAGAATTTATTCATTTAATATCAGTGACCATAAAAAACAATGGGAATTTCAAGTAACTAACGATATTCTTTTTGGATTTTGTCTTAATGAGAACAGGCTGATATGCCCAGTAGATGATACTTTATTCTGTGTTGATACAAATACAGGTAAGAAAATTTGGAAAACATTTTACCCGAATTCAAATGCATCAAACCCACCGTCATACTTTGAAAATAATGTATTTGCATCATTTGATCAATTTCTATATTGTGTCGACGTAGAAACTGGAAATTTGATTTGGCAATTTGAGGCTGGGTATTTTATTGAATCTGCACCTGTTGTTTCTGAAGATTTTGTTTGGATAGGTGCAGACGATTTCATGATGTATTGTTTAGATAGAAAAACTGGGAATAAACTTTATTTTGCTTCGGTAGGAAGTACTTCAAAATACATAGTAATTGACAAAGGAAGCATTTATTCAATATCTGTTTACGGAGAACTTTTCTGTTTTATTCATGATTCAATTGAAAGGCGAAATTACGTTAAATTAGAAATGTGGATAGGTAAGGATTACGTAAGAGACAACGATGAGACTTATTCAATAGATGTAGCACCTTTTATAGAAGAGGGTAGAGCACTTGTTCCAATAAGACCCATAGGTGATTCTTTAGGAGCAGAAGTTATATGGTATCCAGACGACAAAAGAGTCGCCTATAGCTTGAAAACAAGATTCATCCAGATGAGAATAGGTGATCCTATTGCTTATGTAAATGGTAAAGTTGTAACCATGAGTGTCCCACCAACAATAAAAAACGATAGAGCATTTGTGCCTCTAAGATTTGTTAGCGAAAAGCTTGGAGCAAAGGTTGAATGGAACGCAAACGAAAAAAAGGTAACTATAACATATCCATAGATTTCAATATAAAAAAAATAGGGGTAGCAG
>JAGLCW010000201.1 GCA_023146045.1 Caldisericia bacterium | reverse complement strand
CAGAATGAAATCAACGAGAAATCATCAATTTCCTATAAATTGTTGCAGGTATCTACTATTTTTTCAAGTCCTCTACACGAAGTGTCTTTCCCAGAGGGGCTAAAACTTTTAGAATAGTGTCAATTCGTGGGTTTGTTTTGCCATTCTCCATTCTGGCTATAATAGGCTGTTTTACTCCGCTTATTTCTTCAAGTTTACGTTGTGATATTCCACTCTTATGTCTGGTCTTGATAAGCTCGCCTACAATAGCTACTCTAAGGTCGCTTGCGGCAATTTCTTCTGGTGTGAAAATTTCTTTTCTTACATCTGACCATTTGCTACCTATCGCTTTATTTTTCATTTTCAAATCTTCTTTCTATCTCGATTCGGCTAATTCTCTTTTAGCTTTTTCTATTTCCCGTTGCGGGGTTTTCTGTGTTTTCTTCTTAAACTGGTGAAGCAAAATATAACTACCGTTTGTCCAGCCTACAAAAAGTATTCTGTCTCTTAAAGGTCTAAGCTCCCATATGACACCCTCTAAATGCTTAACATATGGCTCTCCCGCCTGTGTTCCGTGCTCGCTTAACACTTGGAGGTAGTCGTTAATCTTGTTTAGCTTTATATGACTGGACTTGTCCTTGTGATTTTCCAGATCCTGTATATAATCAAGTACTGGCTCTTTGCCATTTCTGTCTTTATAAAAATATATTTCGTGCAAGTATCTTTCCCCCGATCCACTATTGTTATACTTAAAAGTTATCGGAATGTCAAGTACTTATTGGTTATCAATTTGTTGATCAGAATTGACCGTTTTTTTAAGGTCATTTTATGGCAAAATCAGCAAATTTGAAAAAGTACTGCTATATCTTCTTTAAGTCACCACGGAAAGGATTTCAGAGGTTATTTCTACTTGCTCTCGTGTTTCGAGATGTAGTTTGTGAAGAGTTTACGTTCGAAGGAGAATTTGTTCACACCCTCCCACAGTGACAGGGTCATAGAATAATTTTAACCTGCAAACATTGAGTAATTTCTTTTTTTTTGTTTTCATGTAAAATGTACTACAATGAAAATTAAAGATAAGTATAAAAGAATATTTGATACTATTTCTGAAACAATATCTGCTGGGATTGTATGGCGATATACACTTTCTGATGTTGTTTTTGACATCAAAACAAACCTTTCAAAATACGATTGGGTAGGTATTTATTTATCAGAAGGAAATGAGCTAAAGTTAGAAACATTTCTTGGGCAACCAACAGAACACACAAGTATTGAAATTGCTAAGGGTGTTTGCGGAGAAGCTGCAGATAAAAAGATTACACTAATTGTAGACGATGTACATGGTTGTGATAACTATTTATCTTGCAATATTAAGGTAAAGTCTGAAATAGTAGTTCCCATCATCAGAAATGGTGAAGTTCTTGGAGTTATTGATATTGATAGTCATATAAAATCAGCTTTTATAGAAGAAGACAAAGAGCTTCTTGAAATGACAGCAGCAAAATTGGCAGCAAAAGCACCAATTATTCTGAAAACAAAAAAAACTGATTAATCAGTCAATTCGTTTTTTATTTAACTATTCAATTAATTTGAACCATTACTGTTTTTCTGATTATTCATAGTAGAAAACAAAAAGGCAGGCATGTAATGAATGTTTTACGATTTCTCTATTTTGGAGCCAATACATGAGTTTGACTCGAAAAGAAGAAAAAAAACTTATTGAATTAGCAAAACGAGGAGATTCAGAAGCCATGACTACAATTTATCAGGAATTTGGTGAAGAAATTCTAAGAGCTGCTTATGGAATTTCAAAAAATAAAGATGACGCACAAGATATTGCATCTGAAGCTTTTGTATCATTTTTTAAAAGCATCGAAAAATTTGATACAAAATATCCTATTCGTCCATGGTTGCATAGAATAGCGCACAACCAAGCAAATAGTTTTTTTAGAAAAAAGAATAGATACATAACTGGAACAGAATGTTTTAAAAATTACAGCAACGAATTTGAAGATAGAGTCGATGAAGTAATGATGGATTCTGAAGAAGTTAAAATAATGAATGTGTGTATGCAAGAACTAAAACCCCAAGATAAAAAGTTACTAGAACTTTTTTACATAGAAGGATTTTCTATAAGTGATGTAGCAATAGTTATAGACATTCCAGAAGGAACAGTAAAAAGTAGATTGTTTAGTGTAAGAAAAAAATTAGCAAAAAAAATATCCCTATATAAGAAAGGGGGGCAACATGAATAATTGTAAAAAAGTAGAAAATTGGATTTTGAATCACCCAAACGAACCAAAACCTGAATGGGTATCAGCTCACATAAAAGAATGCGAATCTTGTAGACTAAAAATTGGAGTTGATCAGCTATTAAGCCACATGTCCCCAACAAAAGAAAATTCTGAAAAATTGGAGTTTACCCCAGAAAAAGATTGGCTAATTAGGAATACTATACAAAGTGTTTCTTCTGAAATACTGAACCGAAGTGCTCCAAAGAAAAAGACATTTCATTCTCTTAGATACATAATAGGTGGAGCAATGGCGTTTCTTCTGGTTATAATGGCTTTTGTGTATGTTCCATTTATAGATCAACAGCCTATGTATTCAATAATAATGAACGAAAAAATGAAGGAAAGCATTAAGAATAAGGATGTAATTGTTTCAACTGAAACTTTTGGATCAAAAGAAGAAGAAAAATTACAGTTTGCAGGGTTTTATGCCGATACAAATGAAGGACAGGAGTTTTTATTTAGCAATAGTGAATCAAGCAGAAATAAGTTATTGTTTACAAAATTCCTTTCAGAAAAATCAAACATGAGTTATTCAGATATATACAAAAATGTTTCCCAAGACCAATATATGAAAGCTATGAAAAAAGCTGGTGTACCTGCATACAAAACGTGGAAGCAATTTCTTAAATATATTGAAACATTTACGTTGTTGCCAGGTGATACCCACTTGTCGATTGATGGTATGGTAGTTTCATTTGATTACGAAACCAATACTGTAGTAATTGACTCTTTTAGTAAACCTTTGATTTGTGATTTTGTGACAATACAAAGATTAAGTCCTTTTTCGTTATGCAAATTTGTTTTGAAAAACCAAAATGAAAATTGGACAATAACATCAATAGAGGATTTACCAGGAAGCGAATATGTAATCGGAAAAGTAATTTCTTTTGAGAATAACCAGTTAATTATTGAGGATTTCGACAAATCGATTTACGTAAGTAATAGAATACTAGAAAATTTAGAATCATGTGATATTGAGAAAATTGATGAAGATTTTTTATGTAGAGTTAAAAATATTGATAACAACTATATAGCATTGTCACTATGTAAAATTCAAAAGTCTGTTAACAGATCAATATCTGGAAGCGTTAAATATTCTGGGAAAAATGGATTTGTTTTAGAATCAGTTTCAATGACATTTGCTACTGGTAAAGATTCAGCAATTCTCGAAATAGGAGACTTTGTTACCGTTCAAGGAGAAGACTTCGGATCATTCTTTATTGTGAATGACATATTGTCTATTGTCTCATCTGAAGAATTAAATAATGATCTATATCTTGCTTCTGCACCTTCTCAAGCGAGTCAAACTGAAAATAGTACAAAAAATTCTAATCCTGTTGTTTCAACACCAGATAAACAATCAGAAAAAGTTAGAACGCCACAGACTCCAATTCAATATCAAAGCGATATTGTAGTTGGTGTTAACGAAAATGAGTATTTCTTACTCAGTGGCAAAACCATTTATCGAGAATCTGTTTCTAGTTCTTTATCTATAGGCGAATCTCTTAGATATTCAGAATCAAACGGAATGACAAATGTAACAGATCATTACTCTGACAAAGCGAATGTAGCACAATATACAGTTAGTGTTTTAGAAGTATTACCTAACGGCATTGTTATATTAAATTCCCTCTTTGATAACAACAGAATTTATCTTTATGACACACTTATAGATGTTTCTGAAACATTTGTTTTTCAAGGAAAAGTAGTTTCTTATGGAACAATAAATATCGCTCTTGAGTGGAGAACTTTTTGCTTGGGCACATTAATAAGTGTTAAGGGAATGATTACAAAAGAATTAGAAGCTAATTCCCTATATCAATTAGATAACGGATACATTTTGAAAATTGACGATTTAACAGAAATTCAAGGTGAATTAAAAATTGGGCGCATTGTTCAAATTTCTGGAAAATCAGAACAAAGTATTCTTCATGGATACATTGTTACTGTTGAAAAAGAATCTGTAATAATGCAGGGTGAAATTGTAGAAATTGATACGATTAACCAATGGTTTATTCTAGATAATGGAGTTGTAATCCATTTCAATGATTCAACAAAGTACTATGGTGATGGAAAACTTGAAATTGGTGAAGTAGTTTACTGCAATGTTTATACACAGGAAGGCTCCTACATTGCCACTGATATTGCATGGGAAAAGGACGCTATACCCGGAACAGGAGAATGGATATGAAATCATTATTAGTGTCTTCACTTGCTGTCTGTTTTTTTCTTTCTTCTTTTGGATATTTTCCATCGAGAGCAAAAGCTAACACCTTTGGAGTTATTCAACCAAAATACGAAAGTAGTTTTTTTGCTGAAATTTCAAACCTTGAACAGGGAGAAGATGTTTCAATAAACTTCCAATTACATACCAACGGAGATTTGTTTCAGGAAGCTGATTGGATCACACTTGTTTTTCCAGAAGTATATGAACTACCAGATTTTAAAGAAGAACACTTCACATTTGATACTTATAGTGCATTATCCGTTGAAAAAACTGAAAATAATAATGTTAGGATACAGCTTCCAATAACATTTGTCAGCAATTTGTCATTTTCACTAGAAGAGAATGCGGAATTAAAAAATCCAATTTCTGAAGAACAGTTCAGCTTTACAATTTTTATAGAAAAACAAGAAAAGTTCTATGAATCAGAGACAATACAGTTGATAATTCCAAAAAATACAGTTGATGTAATTATTGATGAGAACAATAGTGTTAATGAATTTGGTTGGTTTTCAGAAAAACCTCAAATTTCATTTAATTCTAGAAAAGCCGAAAATATTTACTATTCCATAGATGGTAATGAATACATACTTTTTTCTGGGGAAAAAGTCCAAATACAAGAAGGTGTACACATTTTATCGTATTTTGGAAGACGAACCACAGGATTAAAAGAAAAAGTTGAAGTTAAAAAATGGAAAATTGACCCATATCCTCCAACTTGCACGAATATAATCCCCAAAAACAAAGTGTGGATAAATACTCTTGAGGTTAAAATTAAGTTTGAAATTGAATCTATTTCACCAACTTCGATAAAAATTCTTGAAAAGATTTTTTCTGTTAAAGATGGAGAATCAGAAATTACGGTATCCCTAAAACCAGGGAAAAATTTAATTGAATACACTGTTTTAAATGAAGCAGGATACAGTTTAACAGATACGCTTACATATTTTGTTGACGTTACAGCTCCAGTTCTTAAACTTTTTTCACCAACTAAAGATCAACTTGTGTGTGGATATTCAGTTAGTGTTATTGGAAAAGCAGAGCCAGCATGTATTTTGGAAGTTAACGGAATTGTAGTAGAAATGGATAACTATGGGAATTTTAACACAGTAATTAATCCAGAAGAGGGAGAAAATACAATACTTGTTTCATGTACAGATAGAGCTGGAAATGTTTCAAAAATTGTGAATTCATACATGTATTATTCTGGAATAGTTTTAGAAGTTAACTTGAAAAAACAAAAAGTATATGTGAATCATGAACTTGTAGAAGTTAATCCATTTCCATTTAGAGATTCTAAAAATGGAGAAATATATTTACCAATAAGATTTGTAGCAGAATCACTTTCATATGAATTGCTTTGGGATGCAAAGCAAAATGCAGCAATTTTAAAGAAAGAAAATATCAGCATATATGTTAGACCGAACGATTCAGTAGTTAAAATTGTAGAAGGTGACACAGTAACCGAACATGATATTTATTATCCTCCAACTGTTATAGACGGTAACATAATGATTCCAATAGAATTCACTAAAAAAATTCTTGGAGCTGAAATAACATACAAAAAAGAAAGCGATACAGTTTACATTGCTTTCTGTAAATAGGAGGAGAATAAAATGAATAGATTAAAAATTTCTAGACTAAATACTGTAATTTTCATGATTAGTGTTTTATTCTTCTCGTACTGTTTTCCAATGACTGCTAAAGCTGCCTTAACGCGCATTACAATAACTCCTAATGTAACATGCCTTAAAATAGGTGACACAGTAACCTTTACTGCAACAGCTTATGATGAAAACGGAGCACCAATTCCTTCAGCAGTTTTTAAATGGATGCAAGTTGGTCCAGGTCGCGGTGGTCCTTCAGTAGATAAAAGGCAGTACACGTTTATAGCTACTACTCCAGGTAAAATAACTTTATCTGCTTCTTCAAATGGTGTTTCTCAATCTGTTGTTTTTGAAGTTGGTAATACTCAAGTTAGAAATGTACAGATTAGAGTTGACCCAAACCAGGCAGGAGAATTGGCAACATACTACATAATGTTCAATACAGATAATTGTGGCCAATTAGTTCCGGGAGATAAAATATATTTAGCTTTTCCTTACGGAACAGAGTTTTCGCGTTATTCAAGTTGCAATGCTATTACAGTAAACGGTATTCCTGCTTCTTACTATGTTGAACAAGATAAAAATGATAACCAAATTGTAGTAATAACTATTCCAAATTCTTTTAGGGACACAACGCAAATCTATGTAAGAATGTGTAAGGTTCAAAACCCAAGAGGGGGAGCTTGTTATAGGATGGGTGTGGCAACAAGCAAACAACCTTACTGGGCTTTATCAAACAGCTATGCAATAGTCGGATCAATTATCTCTAATCCTACTGTTGAAGTATCACCAGACATAGTTGGTGAAAATGCTGAGTATAAGATCAAATTCACAACCTCTAGCACCGGAAGACTTGGTAGCTGCTATGGTGGTTACATAATGGTAGAATTCCCATATGGTACAAAAATTCCAACGTCAATTTCTGCAGAGAATATTCTTGTTAATGGTCAGTATTGTTCGGACGCAGATCCAGTTGTTAATGGTAGGGTAGTTAAAATATATCCTGGTATGGTGGTGCTGGAAGAATCAGATGTTGAAGTTAAATTTTTAATAGAAGCAGGAATTAAAAATCCATCTAGCCCAGATCAATACCGTTGTATTGTGTGGACAAATGCAGACAACATTAGAGTAAACTCAAGTTACTATAGAATTAAAAATAGCTTAATAAAAAATCTTAATGTTCAAATCGACAAACCATACATAAATACTACTTCAGAGTGGACAATAACTTTTACAACTGGTTTAGTGGGTACTATGAGAGAGAATGGAATAATAACAGTTTATTTTCCAACATCAGTTACACTGCCAGAAACATCTCTACCTGGGGATATTAGAATTAATGGAATTCGAACAACAAAGTCTGCAAGAACAGAAGGATCGGGTACATTGAAAATATTTACTCCAGTGGGATTTGATTCTGAAAGTCCAGTAGAAATAATTATTTCAGAGGAATTTGGTTTGCAAAACCCTCAATCTGTTGGCAGGTACACAATAAAAGTGCACACCGGTAAAGAGGGAACAAACGTTGAATCCAATGAGTTTGAAATTGGACCAAGCATGATAGGAGACCTTACTATTAGTATTGGCTCTCCATATGTTACAGTTGCTTCATCAATGGAATTTTCGTTTAAAACTGGCGGTGGCGGTAAATTAACAAGGGAAAACGGGCAGATATATATTATTATGCCAAGAGGTATGTATATTCCAAACGCTTTTGTTAAAGAAAGGGTGCTAGTAAACGGAGTACCTATGACAACACAACCATTTGTTAAAAAAGTAGAGAATAAAGTAGTTCTAAATGTTCCAGTTGAAATTCCTGCTGAATCAATTGTGGAAGTTACTTTTTTAGAAGATTCGGGTATAAGAAATCCGTCTACTCCTGGTGAATATGTTTTTCGTGTTGCCACTAGCAGAGAGGTCTCTTATATTACTTCAAGAAAAATACCAATTCTTGAATCTACAGTTTCTGACGTTATTGTTGATGCTACGGCTACAACTGTAAAAGATAGAGCAGCTTTTCATCTAACATTTTTAACAGGTCCTGCTGGAGCATTGGATGCAGGAAATAAAATATACATTTTTCTTGATACAAGATTTGGATTTCCAGAAGATTATCAAAAAGGAATTGTATTAAATGGAACCAATTTAGATCTTTTCCCTGTTATGATTAGTCCAGAAAGAGGAAGGATCGAGATAACATTAGATGACGATATTTCTGCAAATAAGAGAGTTTTTGTGCAGATATTACCTGAAGCTGGTTTCACAAATCCATCTCAATCTGGAGAATATTCAATTGGTGTTTCAACGCAAAATGAATCTCAAACTATTTCTTCTAACAAATTTACAATTATTCCTCTACCAGAAACTGAGATAGAGATTAATCCTTCATTTCCAAACGGTGATAATGATTGGTATGTTTCAGAACCAACAATTTCCTTTGTTGTTTATAGCGATGAGCCTGAAACTGTCAAAAGCTGGTTTTCAATAAACGGTGAAGATTGGATTAATTTCAACCAAGCATTCACTCTTTCGTCTGGAGAATATGAGATCAGATACTATAGCCAGCAAGGTGAAGCAAAAGAACGAATTAAGTCAAAAATTGTTAAAGTTGATACTCTTGTACCATTCATTCAAATGCAAGAAGATAAGATATACACAAACAAGAAGAATTACGAGTTATTCTTAACAATTGTAGAATCCAATTTTAAAAATGCATTTATAGGGGACATCGAAATAACATCTTTAATAGATGGAAAATTGGCAATAGTTTTAAACCTTGAAGAGGGTGAAAATGAATATTCAGTGATTGTATTCGATCAAGCTGGAAACAGAATAGAGAAGCAAATAGAAATTATTTTGGATCAAACTCCTCCAGAGCTTACAATTCTTGAACCTAAACCATGGACAAAAACAATAAGAAAAGCAGTTGTTATTTCTGGAAGAACTGAACCAAAAGCTGATGTTACGTTGAACGGTAAAAGGCTTCCCGTAATCGATGGAAACTTTATGACTCAGTATTTTTGTCAAAGTGGAGTGAACGCACTTGAGTTTATTGCAATGGATATTGCTGGTAACACAAAAAAATATATGGTACCAGTCACATACTATCAAGATTTTTGGGTAAAGTTTAAAATTGGCAATAAAGTAGCAGATTCATCGATGGGGAACATTGACCTTGGATCACCAATATTCCTATATGATTCAAATACAATGATCCCTTTAACGATTTTTACAAAATTTCTTGGTTGCGAAGTTGAATTTGAGTCTGTGTTCCAAATACTAACAATTAAAGATCCTGAGGGTGTCGTTATACAGGCACAAATTGGCAATAGAACAATAACCGTAAACGATGAAAAAAAATTATTACCAGTTCCACCTGTAATACAAAACGGAAGAACTTTTGTTCCACTTCGTTTTTTTGCAGAAGAATTTGGTTTCACAATAAATTACCTGAAAGAAGAAAATGCTGTTAAAATGGAGTATCATGAAACTTAACTTACTCTATTCACTAGCATTGATTTGTTATGGATTAACACTCTATCTATTTGTGCGACTGATTTACTGGAAGTATAAAAGTAAAAAATACTATTGGGGTAATGTTGCTCCTGTAACAAAAAAAGATTTAAAAATGATATCTTCGTTTAAAGAAAAAGAAATCCCATATATTTCGCTTTTAATTCCAGCGAAAGATGAATCTACAGTGATAAGACAAACAATTGACAACGCCTTGAAACTTGACTACTTTCCAGGTTCATTTGAGATTCTTGTAGTAACAGATGAGAGAGAATTGTACGAAAAGGAAGATAATGTAAAAAAAGTATGGTCTGAAATTCAACGCTGGAAAGATTACTCTATAGTGAACAAACTCCATCCTAATAGACAGCTTAGTTTTCAAAAAAAAACATCAGTACTATTTAAACAAGTAATTTTATTACAAAAAGCAAAAACATTTATGCTGGGTTCTTTCTATAACGAACTTTACATTGATTTTTCATCTATTTTGACATTCAATAACGATAAGCATGTTTTACTGGCACTTAAACAGTCTGTAGAAAATACTTTAAAAAGAACTCCTACGACAAAAAAAGAATTAAAAAGAGTATTAATGGTTTCACTAAGGAAGCAATTCCCGAATGCAAGCTCAAATGTATTAAAAAGAATTATGGCTAGGTTTGAGAATACAATTCTACCTTGGATACAAAAGTTTTCCGTAAAAGATGTTTTAAGTATCGAAAAAGAAGATTTAGAAAATGTCTTTCAAACAACAAAATCAATTGCTGATGAAATGAAAAGTTATGCCTATAAAAAAGGAGTTGAGTTAAAAGTGGTGGTTGTTCCAACCACATATACAGGGGAATATCCAATAACTTTCACTCAAGAACAAACAAAATCAACAAAAGGCAGAGCTTTAAACTATTCACTAGATGAAGTATCTGAAAAAAGTTCTATTCTTGGCTTTTATGATGCAGAGAGTCAGCCAGATTCGTCTGTGCTTCTCCATGTAGCATACTCTTACTTGGAAAAAGGCGAAAAAATGAATATTTTACAAGGACCTTTATATCAAGTTAGGAATTACTATACACTAGGACTAATTTCAAGAATTGGCGGGCTATTTAAGGCAGTTTCGCACGAATGGTATCTCCCATTAATTTTTAAAAAACTTCCATTTGTTGGTGGAACAAATCTTTTTGTAAGGAAATCTCTTTTACACAAAATCAATGGATTTAATCCAACTGCTTTGACTGAAGATTTAGATCTCGGTATAAGAGCATATTTGAAAGAAAATATTGGTGTTTCATTTTTACCAGTTATATCAACTGAACAAACTCCTCCATTCTGGAGTCAATTTTTTAAACAAAGATTGCGTTGGGCTTCGGGGCACTTGGAAGTTATGAGTCAAGTAAGAAAAATCGACAAACATTTATTTTACCAATTGTTTTGGAAAGGACCCTTTGAGTGGATGCTGTACCAATTTTCTGGGCTTATAGTTGTTGTAATGAATATTGGGTGGGTACTTTCAAAAGTTGGACTAATTTCGCAAACTGCCTTTTCTGTCAACCCAATATTACAAATAGTGCTTTTATGTTTAAATGTTCCATACGTATTTTTTTCATTTTATTGCTTTTACCACTATCAATTCACGTTTGACAAGAATTTTCTTTCGTTAGATTCAATTCCATATCTGGAATGTATCAAACTTGTTCTCTCGTGTTTATTTGTTTTTTTATTACCACTTCCATATACTTGGGCAATTATATTGAAAATAGCAGGCAAAAGTCCGACAACATGGGTAAAAACTCCAAGAACCGCTGAATAAAAATAGTCTTTTTTGAAATGCTTTTTTACAAAAAGTAAAATATTTGTCGATATTTTTCTAATTACTGTTGACACATAGTCAAACTTTATGTAAATTAAGGATATGCGAATAGATCGATTTAAGGAACGGGACATTTTAAAGAAAATTGAACCTTACCGCGAGTCGAAAGAGGCAGTTATTATCACAGGTATGAGGAGGACCGGGAAAACCACTCTTTTAAGATATTTGTACAAAGAAACGGAATCTGAGAATAAGCTACTGTTAGATCTTGAAAATCCGTTAAACAGAAAATATTTCGAAGAAGAGAATTTTGATAAAATACAGGCTTCTTTAGGAATTCTCGGTATAAACTTTAGTGAACCTTCATACGTATTTTTGGATGAAATACAGTTATTTAAAAATATTCCGAAGATAGTCAAATACTTTATTGACCATTTTCAAACAAAATTTTTCTTAACTGGTTCTACTAATTACTATTCAAGAAAAATGTTTGAAGAATCACTAGCCGGAAGAAAAATTGTTTTCGAATTGTTTCCTCTAACATTTAAAGAGTTTGTTGCTTTTACTGATAGAGGAATAAATTTACCTTCTCAAAAAAACAATGTATCTCGCCCAATATTTGAAAAACTATCAACCTTGTATGATGAATACATTATGTTTGGTGGTTTTCCAGAGGTTGTGCTTAAGCAAAGTGTTGCAGAAAAAAACGCTGCACTAGATGATATATTTAGATCATATTTTAATCTGGAAGTTATTCAAATGAGTAACTACAGAAAGAGTTCTGTTATTAGAGATCTAATGCTTCTGCTAATGAATAGAGCAGGGGAAAGAATCGACGTACAAAACATTTCTCAAGAATTAGGAATTTCAAGAGCCACTACATATTCATATCTCGAATTTTTGGAAGGTTCCTATTTCATCAAGTTATTGAAACCATACAATCTAGGTTCAAAAATGGAAATCCGAAAATCTAACAAAATATACGTTTGTGATGTCGGATTGGTAAGGCATTTTGCTCATGCAGCAGAAGACTGTCTTTTTGAAAATAGCGTGTTTCAAAATTTAAGAATTCGTGGTGATATTAAATATTACGAGCGTAAAAGTGGAACCCATATTTGTTTTATTAGCAAAGAGAATAACAAAATAGTTGCATATGATACTGCTCTGCATCCTAGAAAAACTGATTTAACTAGATTGTCTCGAATTGCTGGAGAAATAAAAATGGATGAGTTTTCAATTATTTCGAAATACTTTAGCGATTTAGACAAGACCATATACGGCTTTATGGTGTAATATGAACCATTTGTTATGTGAATCGTATTTTTTACAAATCAAAACGATTCCTACGCAAAAGGAGGAACACTTATGAAAAAAGGAATAGCATTTATTGTTGCTTTTACCCTTATTCTTTCGCAATTTGCATTATATATGCCTTCATTCGCTACAACAAGCATTACTGTTGCTGTAACCAATGAAGCTGGTACAAATGATGTAGCAACCGGAGAAGTATCTGAATACACAGTTACATTCGACTTAGAAAGTGATCTGGACACAGGTGATTTTATTAAGGTAAAATTTCCATCCGGGACTTCTTTTGTTAATTCAACAATTGACAAAACCGATGTAACCGTAGACGGTGCTAATCCAACAGTAAATCCAACTACTTCTGGAACAATTGCTTCAATTGTGAGTCCGGCAGATATTGCCTCTGGCTCTACAGTAGTTGTTGTGTTTTCAATAGATGCTGGAGTGAAAAATCCTACTTCACAAAGTGGAAAATACCAGTTGCAAGTTGGTACATTTGAAGGACCAAATGGAACAACAGCAATTGAAAACTATGACGAATATTCATCATACTACTATATTGGATATAGAGCCAAAGTAACCATACAGCCAAACATTGATCCAAATTATGATGTTACCGGAGTAGAAAATATCAAGGAATTTGTTACATGGTCTGTAAAATGGAAAACAGGAAATCAAGGTAAACTAACAGCTGGTTCAGATACTTTTACCTTAGATTTTACTGGAAATGACCATGATTTTCCTAAACCAGAAGGTTGTTTTGACAATGGTTCTGGTGGTTATTATATTCCTGCTACTTACATTCAAATCGACAATAAAGTTTTAAAAAGTTCTGCAGCAGCAACTCTTGCTGGAGTGGCACCAAATCAAACTTTACAGACAATAACATTTATTATTCCAAATACATTAAGTGATATTGCTGCAAACAGAGAAGTTACAATAGTACTAACAAACCAGGTTGGTATGAAAAATCCTGTAACTGATGATTATAAAATTGGCCTTACAACAAGTAGAGAAACAATAAATATTACATCAGAAGTAATAGCAGTTAACGATGCAGTATCATTCTATGATCTTGATGCTGTTACGAGCGGAGTACAAGGTGTTATAATTGATCCACCTACTACTAGTACTGTTGCTTCTTTCCAGATGGGGATTATCAACGATATACCTTTGTCTGTGGGAGTTGGCACAATTACTTTTGCTATGCCTATGAGCATGAGTGGAGTACGTAATCCACCAATAACAGCAGTAACATTTGAACATTCTATTGATGGTGGCATCACATGGATTCCAACTGTTTTAACAATAGCTCCGACATTTAATTCTTCGTATGTTGTTATAACAGTTCCTACCGATATGCCTGCAAATTCACCAATACGTGTTACTTTAACGAAGAATCTAAATTTAAAAACTCCAACTACTGCTGGGGCTTATGTAGTTCAGGCAATGACATCTGCTCAACCACACTACAGATCATCACCATCATTTTCTATTGGAACAGGTGTAAGCGACGTAAAGGTTACACCTTCACCTAGCACCGATGGTTCTGAAAATGTTCAGTATGTTATTGATTTTAAACTAGGCCAAAGTGGAGCACTATACAAAGATAGTGGAAAAATAACAATCCAGCTTGATCTTGGTAACAATCCAGTCACTTTCGATGGATCAACAATATCAAATGGCTCTGTGTTTTTTAGTACAGGAAAATTTACAAAAACACCAACTGAAGTTGCTTTAGTTTCTGGAAATACATTTGATTTAACTGTTTATCCACCAGAAGATTTAAGAGCTGGGAGTACTGTAAAAATTACTTTTAAGGATTCAGCGGGATTAATTAACCCAATTGCCGGATCTTACAAAGGAATTGTTTGGACAAGTTCTGAAACTTTAGAATCCGAATCTGAAACATATGAAATTCAAGACGCTATAGATGTAAACGCAGTAACCGTTGACCCAAAAGCTGCAGGTGAAGAAGCTGAGTACACGATTAATGTAACAGTAGATGATGCATTAACCAAAAACATAGATACTATTTCAGTTGCCTTACCTTCTGGTCAAAGATTGCCATCAACCCTATCTCCTGGAGATATTTCAGTTGACGGAGTGGATGTAGTGTTAACCCCAACTATACGTTCTAGTGTTGTTACCTTCAGCGTACCAAGCAATATTCCTGCAGGATCAACATTTGACATAATTTTAAAAAAATCCGGGAAAATAGTAAATCCAACCAATGCAGGTGTTTACAAGCTTCAAGTAAATACTTCAAAACAAATAGCATATCGCTTGTCACCACCATACAACATTGGTTCCTCAGTTACAGACATAGAAATAACACCTATGCCAGATACTGCTGACAGTGAAAATGTTCACTATGGAGTTAAATTTAAAGTTGGTAAAAACGGAGCCCTAACTGCAAATTCAACAGATAAAATATTTATTGAGTTAGACTTAGGTGCATTACCTGCACCAGCCGCCGCTTCAGTTACTATTGATGGAAAAACTTGTATTGTTAACCCCATTATTACAGATTTAACAGGTGGAAGGTATCTTTTTGAATTATCACCACCAGAAGATATTCGAGCAAGTGGTTCTGTTACAGTTTTGTTTACAGCTTCTGCTGGATTAAAGAATCCTACAGATGGAAATTACAGAGCAACTGTTTATACAAACAAAGAACCAATTGAAATGCAATCTCCAATATATTTGATTAAAAACGCTGTCGTAGTTAATTCAGTAGATGTTCAGCCGCCTGCAACCAGCGTGCAAGCTGAATATACCGTAAATATTACAATCGCTAAAAAATTAACTAAAGATATTGACACAATAACAATAGCGTTTCCTCGTGAAACTAGACTAGAAAGATCGATAAACAAGGGTAGTATTTCAATAGAAAATAATGGAATTGTAAAAGACCTAACACTACCTCCAACTATTTCAAGTACTACAATAACTTTCCCAGTTCCAGAAACATATGATCCAAATGTTCCTGGAGCAGATCCAGTGTTAATTATTGTATTCAAAGAATCTGCAAAGGTTAAAAACCCTACATCTGCTGGAGTTTACAGTTTGCAAGTAAAAACTTCATCTCAGCCTTATTACAGGGTTTCACCAAATTATGCAATAGGAACATCTGTTAAAGACTTTACAATTACACCATCTCCAAGATCAAAAGACGCAACCGATGCTCAATACACTTATAAATTTAAGATAGGAAATGATGGTGGTTTAGCCAAAAATACAGATGCAGTGCACATTTTACAAAAAGTTATTACAGGAACACCAGTTCCAGTAATATTGCCTACTTCTTCGGTAATGGTTGGCAATAACTATACTCAAGTAGCTACAACAATAGTTGCCTCTACTGATCCAAATTACCCAGCAATAGACGGATGGGTAGAAATATCAATTTACACACCAGAGGATTTAAGATCCAGTGCATCAGTTACGATGGTAATTTTACCTTCAGCTGGTTTAATCAACCCAGATGCTGGTAATTACAAAGGTGTTATTTGGACTGACCAAGAGCCAATTCAGGTTGAATCTGAATACTACCAAATTGAAGATACCATTACTTTCAATGCCCCAATAGTTGTAGACCCTCCATCAATAGGAATGCAGGCTGAATACACAATAGACTTGGGTTTAGATTTAGGTCTTCAAGCAAATCAAGGCACTATAACCTTAGCTTTCCCAAGTGGAACAAAATTAGGAAGAACTATTCCAACGACTGGAATAACCATTCAAATAGGTGTTGGACCAGAGGTTAACTTAAATGTATCTCCTGTTGTGTCAGGCACTAAAATTGCAATCACAGTTCCTGTTACTATTCCAAATTCTTCTGACATTACCATAAGGTTTAAAAAGAATGCTAATGTTATAAACCCAACAACATCTGGGCTTTACAAGATCCAGGCCATGACATCAACACAACCTTTTTATGCAGAATCAGACTTTTACGCAATAGGAAGTTCAATAACAGATTTAGTTGTTTATCCTATGCCAAACAATATTGGCGGAGATCGCGTAGTATATCTGGTTAACATGAAAATTGGTGTAAACGAATTAATTGCTAACGAAGACAAAATCTTTGTTAGTTTACCTCTTAACTCTCCTGCGGTAGGTGGAGCACTACAACCTAGTACAATTAAAGTAAATGGTGCATTCACTACTTTATCAACTCCATATATTGTGCATCCAATCTACGGCGCACCTTACATTCAGTTTCAGATAACAACTCCAATAGACATTAAGTCTAAGTCAGAGTTAGAGATTATCTTTTTAGAATCTTGTGCTTTAACAAACCCATTAACTGAGGGTATAAAATTTGCTTATGCACATACTTCTCAAGAAGATATTGATATAAAATCCGAACTGTATAACATTGTAGATTCAGTAGCATTTCCAGGAATTAATCCTCCAATAGATATGCGCTCAGTAATTGTTAAATCAAATGGTGTTTCTCTTAATGCTCAATACATTGTGCATTTCGTTACATCTGCAACAAAACCACCACTAACTCAAAACTTGGATAGAATATCTTTTGTGTTTCCACATGGAACAAAAATACCTTCTTCCATATCTTCTGGATCAGTTTATATTTCCACTGCACCTTTTTGGGGTGTTGGTGATCCAGATGCAGTTACGTGCCCACCGGTAGTTGGAATAAATCTTAATCAACCAGTAACAATAATTGGACAAGAAATCTCATTTCCTACTCCAATATCAATTCTTCCAGGTTCTAATGTTTACGTAATGTTTTGCAAAGATGCTAATATTACTAATCCACAAGAAGCTGGAATTTATAGTTTACTTGTGAAGACAAGTACTCAACCAAATTATGGGATTTCTAGAAACTATATAATTCGGTCAACTGTTAAACCATCTGAAGTTGTACCAGTACCACCTGTTATTAACCAATTCGCAGAATATACAGTTCAATTTAGGCTTGGTAGTGATGGCGCATTAGTTGGTATGAGCGACAGAATATATATTGGTTTTGATGGAACTCAGTACACTACTCCTGTAGCTAATTTGGCTCCAGCAAGTGTAAAAATTAATGGACAATACTGTAATGTATTCTCTATAGTTAATTCTGGACCAATACTTCCACCTAATGTAGATAATGAACCAGGATGGGCACTGTATAGATGGATAGAAATTCAAACACCAATTTCTGTAGAAGCAGAAGAGATGGTTACTGTTGAATTTTTATTAAGTGCTAACATTTCTAATCCTGCAATACCAAATAATTACAAGTTGATTACTTGGACAAATAAAGAACCTATAGCAATAGAATCTATGGAATTTACTATTGGAGATGCAGTACAGAATCTAACTGTTCCTATAACACATCCAAATCCAAAGACTACAGCAACATTTGCCGAGTACTTATTAGAATTTGATTTGGGTGCTATTCCTTCTGCACAACTCTATGCAAATACTAGTTCAATATCTGTTGAATTTCCAGAAGGTACAAAAGTACCAACTTATTTAAATCCTGCAGATATTAAAATTGGGACAGGAGCAATTTGTAACCCAACTTTTTCTGCTATGCCACCAATAAATATTGACGGCAACACAGTTTCTTTTAGAGTTCCAATAAATGTTCCAAATGGTAATCATGTTTGTGTGAAATTTGAAAAAGGCGCACAAATTGTAAACCCACAAGAACCTGGATCATACCAATTGAAACTGAAAACTTCTTCTCAACCAATTTATGCACAATCGAACTACTATTCAATACTTTCAACTAGCAGTATTCCAAGAGTAATTGCAGAGCCTGCAGCTATAAATGCAAGAAATACTGCGTATGAAGTGAAATTTACTACTGGTATTAATGGTAATATGTTAGAAGATATTGGGGAAATCGTAGTATTTTTCGATCCTTCATATATAGGCGATTATACAGTTGGATTTGATCCAAATCCTTCTCAATATCCACAAATGACAACTTCAATTCCTCCAAATTCAATCTTTGTTAATGGAATTGCACTAGATTCAATACCAACGGTAGTTAATGCTGGTGGAGATTTGAAATACATTAAAATCATTACACCAGTTGGAATCTCTTCAGAGTCTGAAGTTATCGTTAGTTTCACAAATATTGCTGGAATTAAAAATCCACCAACTGTTGGATTGTATCGCTTAGCTGTATTAACTTCTGTTGAACCAACCCCAGTTGAGTCAACGGCATTTAGTCTATTTTCATCTGTTGGTGATATTACTGTAGAACTGGTGAAAAATGGGTTTGTAGAACCATTATTCCAGCCAGCTCCAGAACCAAGAGGAGCAACGCCAAATGCAGAAGTTGAATATAGAATTAATTTTGACACTGGACCATCTGGTAATTTAGTAAAAGATATCGGTACTATTACGATAAAATTCCCAGTAGATACAACGTTGCCACAGTCAATATTGGCTGGATCCGTTAGACTTAAAGTTACTGATATATTTGCTATTGTAACTTTTGACGGTACTCTTGCTCAAGCTCCTGTAATAAATCAGGAAACGAATGAGGTAGTTGTTACTGTACCGGCAGATGTTAATGCATTGGATACACTTGATCTTAAATTTACAGAATTGACAGGAATTAAAAATCCATCTCAATCTGGAACATATACTCTTGAAGTATCAACTTCTTCTGAGCCGTTACTTATAAGATCAGATCCTTACTCAATACTAGGGTTATCTGCTGCTGTTGTGCTAGTAACTCCATGTTTACAAGATTTAACTGGTGCAAAATACACTATTTCTTTCACAAATGTAAATGCCTTGGCAATAGGAGATACAATTGATATTGAATTTCCTTATGGAACCAGATTGCCATCAGTTATTGATGGAGATAAAGTGCTAGTTAATAACCATCCAGCAAATGTTGGAGTATTTCCACAGATAATTGTAAATAAACAAAAAGTATATATAAGAGTTCCTCAAGCTGTGCAAGCATTATCAACTGTTAGGGTTGAATTTTTGGAAAAAGCTAAAGTTCAAAATCCTTCATCTGGAATGTTCAGCTTAAAAATTAAAGCTGGCGCAATAGAACCAGATAACAGATGGGTAGAATCTGAAGACTACTTCATTTGTGGTGATTTTCACTTAACAAAAGTTGTTATGGATCCAGAAGTACTAGTCCTAGATAAAAACCAAAGAAAAACTATGACTGTTACTTCATATGACGAAGATGGAAACATTATCCCTCCAGCTGGTTTGCAATATTATTGGACTGTTTCTGGTAATGCGGGTAGTTTGTCGGCGATTGATAAAAATGAAGCCATTTTTACCGCTGCACAAATTGCAGGATCAGGTTCAATAAATTGTTCTGTTACTTTTGGAAATACGACATTAACAGTTTCTACGCAAGTAAGTGTAGCATCTGGAATTGGTAGGGTAGTTTTAACCCCAACCATTGCATCTGTTGGAATTGGTGAATCTCAAGTATTTAAGGCTGAAGTATGGGATGAAAATAATAATCCTATTGCAGCATCAATAGAATGGTTCTTAGAAGGAGATTCTACAGGTACATTAAGTCCAAAAACTGGACAGATTACAACATTTAATGCTCAAACTGAAGGTACTTCAAAAGTAAGAGTGATAGCAACTTACGGAACAAAAATTCTTGAAGCTACAGCCGTTGTTACGGTATCAGAAGATCCTGACCCAGGACCTGGACCGTCAGATAAGGCACCAATACAGGCTACAATAACTCCTAATAGAGTAAATGTAAACCAAGGCGACATTAGCTTTAATATGACATTCACATCTATTGCAGATATTACAAATGGACTTGTTGAAGTTACTATACCATCTGGGTTCCCTGAACCAATGACTACCCCAGGCGGACAAGGATTTATTACTGCTATTGCTGGTTCTGGAGTTACAATATCTAATCCTCCAGCTATTGAAGGCAACAGAATAATATTCAATGTAATGAAAATGCCAAATAGAAGAACGTTTACACTTTCTTATAGCAAAGTGTCTGCTCCAAGTACTCCTGGAGAGTATATATTCGATGTTAGCGGAAAGAAAAATCCAGAGAGTTCTTTAGCAAAAGTTGAAACGCAACCAAAGATTTTAGTTGTTTCTGCTGCTGATGGTAGTGGAAGGGCAACAATTAATCCAAATCAAGCCTCTGCTGGAGCAACAAGTCAAAAATTTGAGATTTCATTAACTGCAGATGCAGTACTTAATGGTGGTGCAGTTCAATTTATTATACCACAAGGATGGTCAAGACCTTCTTCATCATCTACTGCAGAGGGGTATGTTCATTTAAAGACAGATTCTCTCGAATTTGGAAATTCTCCAGAGGTTTTAGGCAATATAGTAACTGTGCCAATAATGAACATGGGCGTTAATGATAAATTAACAATAATATACGAAAATGTTAGAATACCAGCACAACCAAATGTGTATACATTTGTTGTTAAAACACAGGGGCTAGGTGGAAACTTTGTAGAAATCCCAGCAAGTCCATCTGTAAAGGTAAGTAACACCAGAATATCAGAAGGTAAAGTTGAAGTTATACCAAATCAAACTTCTATGCCTGCTGAATATATTATTTCTTTCAGAACTTCTGGAACAGGTTCACTTACAAAAGATAAGGGAACTATAGTAATGTTATTCCCTGGTGCAACCATTCTTCCTTCTTCAATTCAAAGCAGTAAAATTACAGTAAACGGTGAACCTGTTCATTTACCGCCAGACGTTGAAGCAGTTAGAAGCAAACTAACAATTACAATTCCTGTAGATGTTTCTTCAAACACACTAGTAATTATTAAAATTAGTGCAGAAGCGGATATTGTTAACCCTGCAAAAGCCGCAGATGACTATAAAATAATGTTAACTACTTCTTCTGATACAATACAAACCCAAACAGACCCATATGAAATTATTGTTTCTGAATTAAGAAACATAAAAGTTACTGTTTCGCCAATTCAACCAGCTGCAATAGCTGAGTACAAAATTGAGCTACAAGTTGGTGGAGCTGGAGCGCTAAATGTTAATCAAGATTCAGTTACTATTACTTTCCCGTCTGATACTGAAATACCATCGTCTATTCCAGCAAATGCAGTAACAATTAACAGTGTTCCATTGATGACAAGGCCACAAATAGATTTAGCTCAACGCAAAATAATTATGGCTTTACCAGTTAGAATCGAAAATGATTCAAAAGTGATCATCGAAATAAAATCTCAAGCTAAGATTAAAAATCCAACTAGAGATGGAATGTATAAATTGACTGTGTTTACATCAAAAGAAACAATAAAAACAGAGTCTGAGTCTTATCAAATCGGTACATCATTATTAGGTGATGTTAAAGTTTCACTTTCTTCTTCATTGACTGAAGCCGAGAAGGTTACATATACTATTCAGTTTAGAACTGGCGGTTATGGAAGAATTGAAGTTGGAGAAACAGTCACAGCATCATTTGATAGTAGGTACGACATTGGATCTGTACAGGCTCATCATGTAACAATGAATGGAGTTGTATGCTCTATTACACCAGAAGTTTCTGAGGGTGTGTCAATAATTATTAAATCTCCTATTGCAATTGATAGTGATAGCAATGCTACAGTCACTATAAGTAATATTCAGAATCCAAAAGAATCTGGAGAATACACAATTTCTATTGCCACAAAAGCAGAGCCAATGCCCGTGGTATCAACTCCATATACAATAGGTATGATACTACACACTGAAATTACTATAAATCCATCTGCTCCAAATGGTTTGTCAAGTTGGTATAAATTAGCTCCAAATATTTTATTCAACAATGATGTAGCAACTGCGAGGGTATTCTATAGCTGGGATGATGAAACTTTCCAAAGATACATGGGAATCGCAATCACCGCACCAGAAGGAATACACACGGTTACATATTATTCTGTAGCTGAAGGATTTTCTGACGAACCAAAACAAGACATGTCATTCAAGGTTGATACAAAAGCTCCTGAAGTCCATATAATGGAACCTCGTGATGGAGCTGTTGTTAACGAACCACAGATAAAAGTTGAGGGTGAAGTTTACGAAAATAACAACTTTACAGTTACAGTAAACGGAAGACCAGCAACTATTACAGAAAAAAGGTTTACTTCATTAGTTTCATTAAATCCTGGAGACAACCTAATTGATATAGTTGCAATTGATGATGCTGGAAACAGAAGTATTACGCCTAGAATTCGCGTTAAATACGTTCAACCTTCAGATATTAAATTTAATATTACATCTCCGCAGAGTTTATCGTCAGTATTACCAGTATTAGTTAAAACAGAAAAAGGTAATCAATTAACTGCAACAGTACAAATTCAGGGTAAAATTACTCCTGCAACCTCTAATACGGTTAGCATTATTATCATTGATCGCATGGATACACCAGTTACATTGCCAATAAATGAAGATGGTGTTTTTTCAGGTACAGTTAAGATGCCTGTTATTGCTGGCTTAAATGGTGTTGTTTTCTCTGTAAAAGATAAAATAACAAAAAAAGAGTATTCTACATCTGTGGCTATTGTTGCAAAAGTTGCAATTGAGCTTCAAATAGGAAATTCTCTCGCTTTTATTAACAAGCAAGAAAACATACTTGATGCTCCACCTTACATTAAAGAAGGAAGAACGATGTTACCAATGAGATTTGTTGGTGAAGCAATTGGTGCTACTGTTGGATGGATACCACAGGGTAAAATTTTAACATACGATTTTGATACGATTCACATTGAACTTTCTATTGGTAGCAAGGAAGCATCAATTAGCAGGGGTGAAAAAGAAGAAAAAGTTTCACTTGAAGTCGCACCAGAAATTAAAAATGGACGTACATTTGTTCCTTTACGGTTTGTTACCGAAGCACTTGGAGCTGAAGTGGAATGGGTAGCTGAAACCAAAACAATTGTTGTAACTAAGTAGAATCATGTATTGTCAAATAGTACAATCATCGCGAAGGAGGAGAATATGAACGGCAAAAAGTGTATTAGTCTTGTTTTAGGATTTATATTAGCATTTTCCGTTGTTGCTGTTGGATATTCACGTATTACTACATTTGTTAATGAGCCAAATCCAAATACAGCAGGAACACCTGCCAATCACACGCTGAAATTTACAAATACGGAAAATATTCCACTAGGTGGTAGAATAGAAATCGATTTTCCTGCAGCATTTGACTTACTGTCAAGGTCTGTAGGTAATCCATTTGTAGCAGCAGATTTTAATGTAACATTACAGAAACCTGTAGCTTCCGCTCTTCCTCCATCTGTTAAGCCTGGAACTGTAATCTTAAATGGAAACAAACTTTCATTTGAAGTTGGTGACTCAGCTGTGGATCCAGGATTTCAACAGATTGAAATTGTAAACACCAAAATTCTTAATCCTCCTACGCCAGGAAATTATGCGCTGCAACTTAGAACTTACGATACTGCGGCAAATAACCAAAGGCAAATAGAAACAGCTTCTTCTTCACAATTTGAAATTGTTAGTGAAATGAGTAGAGCTTCTGTTTATCCTGAGCCGAATAGGGCAGGAGAAAGAGCTCAATACACTATAAAATTAAAATTAGGTAGCGGAACAAGCAAAAAACTGTATTCTGGAGATAGAATAAGAATTGAATGGGATGCAAATTTGATTGCTGGTGGTGATCCAACTCATGCTACAAGCATTAGAGCCCCTATACCAAAAGAATCCATTACTATAAATGGTGCAAGACCAACAGTAGATCCTCAATTCATTTCAGAGGGAATTCCTGCACCAAATCCAACCGGTAGTTTTTGTGAAATGGATTTAATCATTCCAAATAATATTAATACAACATCTAGTTATGCCCCAGAAATGACAATTGTTTTCAGTACTGCTTCTGGTATTATTAATCCTAGTGGTTTACTTGAAAATCGGTCAATCAATATTTCCATTTTTAGAAGTGACGGAATAACTCAAGTAGAAGCACCTTTGGAGTCTAATCCATATTCACTTAACACTTCTCTTGAAGCTCCAGAAGTAAAAGTACAACCAGATAAAATTGGCACAGTAGCCGAATATCATTGTGCTTTTAAAGTTGGAGACCAAGGAAAACTTACTGCAAATTCTGGTAGGGTAGATGTGATATTTCCATCCGGTACAACAATTCCAAATACAATTTCTGCCTACAGCATTAAGATAGCTACTCCAACTCCTGTAGTTGTACCAGTTTTACCTTATACTGGAGCAACAAAAAATGTTCCTTATGACCCGCAAATATCAGGCAATAAAGTTTCATTTATTGTTCCAGAAACTGTTCTAGCAGGTCAATACGTATGCTTTATATTCACAACCGATGCTGGCATTCGTAACCCAGAAATTGCTGGTGTATATAATTTACGACTTTCAACATCACAAGAGCCATCAATTGTAACTTCTCAGAATTACAGAATTCAAGGTTACACAACGACTAGTGTTGAAGTAACACCAAACAAATCGGAAGAAGAAGCAGATTGGAAGATTAATTTTAATCTTAGAAATTCTGGTGGATTGTATACTTTTAATAACGATACAATTACACTCACTTTTCCAGAAGGAACTGGAATACCATTAATAGACATACCAGCAGGCGATATACAGATTAATGGCGTAGCTACAACCGCACCAGCAACAGTAAATCCTGTTACAAGGCAGATTGCAATTTTTGTACCACAATCTATTGAAGGTGGTAAGCCTGTTGTAGTTACAATAGCTAAGCAAGCTAAAATTATCGTTCCAACAATTGATGTTACCCCAAAATTTTTCACTATAAAAATTGAAATACCAAGGGATATCGATCCATTTATCTCAGATCCATTTATGGTTTACACATCAGTTAAAGACATTTATGTTACCTTAGGAGAACCAGGGATAAAAGTTGTTTCTCAACAAGAAATTCTATTAACGCTCGGTGACGTAGATGAAGGACTTAAAGAGAACGAACAGATTACAATTGAATTTCCAGAAGGCACAAGCATTCCTTCTTTCATAAATCCAAACAATGTAAGAATAGTAAATGTTACTGCTGTTGTCGAAATGACAGCATCTTCTGTTCAAGTCTATGGTAGAAAAGTTGTTGTAGTATTACCAACTGGATTTCCAACTATTGCACAAAAAACAAATGCAAAAGTTATATTTCTTACAAGTTGTGGAATATCGAATCCAGCAGAACCTGGATCATACACATTAACAGCTTATACATCAAAAGAAACAATGCCAGTTAAATCAAAAATATATACAATTGGTACGGTATCTGGAGCTGTTAGAGTTTCTGTTTTACCAAATGCATCTGGATATTGTATTCCTCAACCAGCAATACCAACAAACGGAAAAGGCGCTGAATATGAAATTGATTTTCTTACTGGTTCAAGTGGTGGAGTAGCATCAGGACAGTTTGTTACTGTAATATTCCCACCTCAATACAAAGCAATATTTGATACAAACTACCCAGTGCCAACAAATATGATACCACCAGGAAATATTTTGATTAACAATATTCCAGTAAATAGTGGATCATCTGTTTTAGATGCTGTAGCACCATATCCTGTTGGGTCAAAAATGGTTCAAATTCCATTACCTACATCAATTAGTCATAGCTCAAAAGTATCAATCAAGTTTTTAAAATCAGCTGACATAGATAACCCAGTTGTTACAGTAACTCCACAACCTTTCACATTATATGTTTATACCGCTACCGAGCCATCTGCAGTTTCAGGTATTTATTATTTGTACTCAAAAATCCAGGGTGTTGGTGCAACAGAAATAAATAATGATTTACCAATACAGGTAGCCCTATCTAGCAATATTGCTGGAAGAGATTGTGGTATGGATTTTGGATTTGAAACTGGCCCGATAGGCGCATTAACTGCGAGAGTTGACACAGTTTCTATAATGTTACCTCAAGAAACAAGGTTGCCATCATTTATTCCCGCTAGTACAATATTAGTAGATCAAGATGGAATAATAAGCGGTAATGAGGTAGCAGTTCTAAATGTTAAAATTGACCATAATATTGTAACATTTACAACGCCTATTAATGTAAATAATCTAGACAATTTGTATGTTTATTTCACAGAGCAATCTGGAATGCTAAACCCTTCTTCCCCAGGGAATTACCAAATTTTTGTAAAAACATCAAAGGAAGAAGTTTATACTTCTTCTTCAGAATATACAATTACGCCGGTTTCTTATACTATTCCTACTGTTTCTGTAAGACCAGCATTTGTCGGTGTAGATGGTATATACACTATAAGGTTCAAAACAGGTACCTATGGTGGGCTTAATATGGGAGACACTATTAATTTAGAATTTCCTGCAGACACAACTATTCCAGCGTCTATTGCTTCAAATAGAATCAGAGTGAATAATATTCGTTGCAACATTAACCCACTAACAAACCCTATAGATAGAACTATTCAAGTTTACTCTCCTATAGCAATAAAGGGTAATTCTAATATAGAGATCATTATTGCAGAAGATGCACATGTGAAGAACCCTACAATAGCTACAACATATAATTTAGAATTATGGACACTAAGAGAGGGTTCAAAAATATCTCCATTAATGTCTAATGAATATACAATATATGCAAATACAGGTCCATTACATATTACTGCAGAGATTTCTCCTTGTACTCCGTACACAAATGCAGAGTATGTGTTTACTTTTTATACTCCAGTTACAATTGTTGCGAATACAACCGCCATTGATATAACTTTTCCTAATGGTACTTTTATTCCATCTTCTCTGGATACTTATAACATTATGTTTGGATCTACAATTTGTAGAACTCAACCGGTTGTAGCTCAATACACAGTAACTTTAGTCTCACCAATAGCAATTGGAAAGAACGATATGGTTACAATTAAGTTTACAAAAGATGCCGATATTCAAAATACAAGTGAAGGAACACATACAATGTATTTTGAAGTTGTTGGTGCTGGTTTAGGCAGGAGAGATAGAAGTATTTTTATTTGTCCAGATTTAGAGATTGGTAGAATAGAAATTACACCTGATGAACTAAGAATAGAAGAAGGCAAAACACAAACATTTGCTACTTTTGTATACGATGTAAACGGAAACAGAATTAGCAGGGGTGTTGAGTATCGTTGGAATATTTCTGGAGATATTGGTTGGATTGGTAGTTTTAACGATCCAAGAGTAGAGTTTTATGCCAATTCTACCGGAAAAGGTAGTATTTCTGTTACAGTTTCATATGGCTCTCAATCTCCTAGAACTGCATCTGCAACAGTTACAGTTGTTGGTGGTCTAGAAAACATAGTACTTACCCCATCAAAGGTTTCAACATCAAGAGGAAATAAAACACCATTCATAGTTGTTGCTTACGACAGTTATGGAGAACTAATTGAAAATGTAAGCTATACATATTCTGTTAGTCCAGCTCTTGGAAAAATACAGAAAATGACAAATCCAAATGAAATAACGTTTTTGGCTACATCTGAAGGAAGATGTACGCTAACAGTTGTTGTAAGGCAAAATGACTCATATAGAGAAGCTCAAGCTGAAATTGATGTAAGAAATGGTGTAAATGATTTAAGATTTGAGCCAGCATCATTTCCATCTTCATTTGAACCATCTGGGATAATTGGACCAATTACTGTAAAAATGACAGATGAATTAGGAAATTTGATTTCTCAAAACTCTTCTACGTCAGTAATATTGGCATCATCATCAACAACAACAAGATTTTCTCAAGATGGTGTAACCTGGACAACAACGAATAAGTTCTTCACAGAAGTGTCAACAAACTTTTCAGAAACAATGCCTTTCTACGTTTCTGAGTTAGAGCAAAACAATATTTCAATAACTGCAACTTCTGAAGATTATAATGCTGCAATAATGACATTAACAATAAGGGGATCGAAGAAAAAACTTTCTTTTGGAACTCCACCAAGATTGTTAAGAGTTAATAAGCCTTCAGATCCAATCATCGTAAATATATCTGATATATTTGGTAATCCATTCCCTACAAATAGAGATATAATGATTGTTTTAAGTGCTGATTCTCAAACAGTAAGTTTTTCAAAATCTTCTACAACTTGGATTTCGCAAAACCAAATTCAAATTAAAGAAGGAACCAGCACAATTGAATTTTACTGTATGGATTCAAAAGAGGGATCATTCAATGTTACAATAACACATCCATTATTTGGATCAGTAACACAAATGGAAATGGTTGCATCTCCTGGCTCCGTAAGTATGCCTGAAATAAATGTAACTCCATCAACTGTTGGAGCTACGGCACAGTATGAGATTGGTTTTACGCTAGGATTAGACGGGGAACTTGGGAATGTAGCAGATACAATAACAATACGATTCCCTTCCGAAACTATTTTACCAAGCTATATTTCCGCACAAGATGTTTACGTAAATGGATCAGGATTGTTTATAGTTCCATTTGTCGATAGAAACAATAAATTCATTAGAATAGTTCCACCAAAAGAGCTAAACGGTGGGCAAAAAGTTGAATTAATAATTAAGGGAGTCATTAATCCAGAAACTGAGAAAGACTATCATCTATCTGTTTTTACTTCAAAACAACCAACTCCTTCAACATCTGAAGCATACCATATTGGTGTTTCTTCACTTTCAGAAGTTGTTGTTTCACCAAATCCTGTAATAGCAGGAGAAATTGCATCGTATGAAGTTAAATTCACAACTGGTGTATCTGGAGAATTGAATTCTGGAGATTTAATTGTAATTGTTTTTGATTACAATTTTGCACTACCAAAAAGAATTACCAGAACAAGTGTTGTTATTAATGGAATGATACCTTCAAAAGATCCGACTGTGTCTGGTAAATCTATAATTATTAAATTGGATAGAACGATTCAAGCTTTATCATTAAATGAAATAGTTGTTACAAAAGAAGCTGGAATAAAAAATCCTGAATTTCCAGGTATGTATCAATGTAGACTTTATACTTCTGTGGAGCAATCAACAGTTGAATCTGAACCATTCCAAATTGTTGATAAATCTGCATTAGAAGATGTTAAAGTTGGATTAAAACCTGCTACTATTGCTGCTCCAACAGAACTTAGTGTTAGATTCAATTTAGGACCTTACGGTGCCTTGTTAAAAGGAGAAAACATTTATTTATCTCTAAATAATTTTGTTCTTCCTGAAGAATTACACGGAAGTTTTGTTTCAGTAAACAATGTAAGACTATCAGGTTCTTTAGCAAAAAAAGACAAAGTTGTGACAATACCACTTAGTATGATGCTCGCAAATAATCAAGATGTAATAATTGTCTTTTATAAACAAGCAGGCATAATAAATCCTACAAAAGCTGGTTACGACTACAGAATTAGTATTTGGACAGATAAAGAGCCGTCACAAATAATGTCAGAGCCATTCACTGTAGAACCAAATCTAGAAATAGATTGTTTGCTAACTCCTGACCATCCAGATGGTCTTTCTGGTTGGTTTGTAACTGCACCAACTGCAATATTTACATCAAACGTTATTGGTACTTTTTACTATCACATAGATAATGCTCAAGAGAAAAAATATACTGATCCAATAGTATTAAATCAACCTGGTAGACATACTCTATACTATAGAATAGTAACAAGTATGGGTACTGAGTCTGAAGTATATGAAGTTGATTATGCATACGATGGAGAAGGTCCAGAGATTGTTACAAACCTTGAAAGTGAAGTTGTATACACAAGAGACAAAGCCTTTGCATTGTCTGTAAAAATCAATGATGTTTCGCCTGTAATGGTTACTCTTAATCAGCAACCTGTATCATTGATTGAAAATACTTTCTCTACACTATTATCTTTGAAAAATGGTGAGAATATTCTGCAAATAAAAGCTATTGATGAAGCTGGAAATATTACGTTTGGAACTTACAGAATTATTGTAAAAGTAAATCCTCCAGTTCTAATGGTTTCTATGCCACAGTTATATCAGACCGTTGAAGATGTCTATTTTGGTAGGACTTCTAATGGAAATGAACTTCATGCAAATATTAGGGTTAAAGGAAGCACAGAAATGGGAATAGATTCTGTTAGTGTAAAATCTTTAACCAAAAATCTTGAAGAAATCATTATACCAGTAAGTTCAATGGGTAGTTTTGATAGAGTAATTGGAATGAGTGTTTTAGCTGGTGATAATGTATTGCAAATGACTGTTGTAGACAGAGTTGGTAATACCAACATAGTAACAGTTTCATTTATTGTAAGGTGTTGCCTAAAGTTACGAATTGGCGTCGAAAATGCATATTTGAATGCAACCCCAATTACACTAGATGCTCCACCGTATTTGAAATACAATATGCACACAATGGTACCTTTTAGAGTTGTTGCAGAATCATTTGGAGCAACTGTAGGATGGGAAGGCGCGAGCAAGAAAGTTTCCTATGATTTCAGAGGTATCCATATCGATCTTTGGATTGATAATAAAAACGCAATGATTACTCATAAAGACGGAAGAAAAGAAACTAAATCAATGCCTGCTGAGCCAGAGTTAAGAAATGGAAGAACATTGATTCCATTAAGGTTTGTGGCAGAGGCAATGGGAATGAAAGTTGGGTGGAATGCCCAATTATGGGAAGCATCATTAACTTACCCATAAAGAATATAGATATTTAATAAAAAAGTGGCTACATACAGTGTAGCCACTTTTTTATTTTACTTGTAAAAAAACAAGGTCATGATAAACTATAAATAAACATTACTAGGAGATGAGAATGAGTAACTATGTGGAAATTAAAAGTCTTGAGGATTTAAAAAAGGATGTTCTAGAGTCAGACGTGCCTGTTATAGTGGATTTTTGGGCTCCGTGGTGCGGACCTTGTAGAATGGTTAGCCCTGTACTTGAAGAATTAGCAAGCGAATCAGACGGAAAGCTAATACTTGCTAAAGTTAACGTTGATGAAGCTTCTGAAATAGCCGCAAAATATTCAATTGTGAGTATTCCCACAATGATATTGTTCAAAAACGGAGAACAGGTAGATAAGGTTATTGGCGCTTTGCCAAAGGCACAACTTAAAGCTTTTATCGATAAAAATAACTAGTATATGGATAAAAAAACCATAATGGTTGGAATCCAGTCTTTTGTAGAAAAGGCTGGATATTTTCCATTGGACTTAAAAATGGCAATTAAGAATGACACTTTGAGAGTGTCTTTTGCGATTTATAAGAAGACACAAGACGTATCTCTTGATGACTGCTCAAAAGTTACGCTAATTGTTAGAGATTTTTTAAATATGTTACTCGGGAAAGATGCAGATTTTATAGTAGATGTATCTTCTCCTGGAGCCGAAAGAAAAATAAGAAGATTTCAAGAATTCAAACTTTTTTCTGGAAAAAAAGCTAGAATCGTTTTGAACGATGAAAAAGCATTATTGGGTGTAATCGTAGGAATAGAAGAACCTGATATTGTTATATTGAGAGTCGATGCAAAAGATGTATCTATACAATATGCAGAGATTGCAAATTGTCGATTAATACTAAAATAGGAGTTTATTGTGCCAGCTGGAAAAATTTTTCAAGCGATTGATCTCTATTGTAAAGAGCGAGAAATAAAAAAGAAAGATGCAATATACGAAGCTATAGAAGCTGGTATTTTAGCTGCATACAAAAAAGCATATGGGACTATCGACAATATAAGAGTCGTCATGAATCCACACATGAGGATATTGAAAGTTATTGAAGAAAGGCAAGTTGTTATCTCAGTAGAAGATGAACACAAAGAAGTATCTTTGCCTGAAGCAAAAACTGTTAAACCAGATATTGAGCTTGGAGATTTAATTGACACAGAACTAAACCTAGGAAAACTTGACAGAATATTAGCAGATGTGGTAAAGCAAGTTGTTATGCAACATATCCACAAAAACTATCAAGATGAAATATTTGATGAATTTAAAGCAAGAGAACACTCAATGGTTATGGGTGAAATATCAAAAATAACATCATCTAAAATATATGTTAAACTTAGCAAAGCGGAAGGTGTACTGCCTTTCGAAGAGCAGATGAAAAATGAGAAATATAGAGTTGGAAATACTATCCACTGCTATATTTTTTATGTATATAAATCTAGGCGTGAACCAATGATAATGCTTTCTCGTACTCATCCAAACTTACTTAAGTGCATGATGGAGCTGGAAATACCAGAATTAGCACAAGGTTTGATAGAAGTAAAAAAAATTGTTAGAGAGCCGGGTAGTCGTGCGAAAGTTGCTGTGTATTCAACGGAGACAAAAATTGATCCAGTTGGAACATGCATTGGGACAAAAGGATCAAGAATTAATGCTGTTGGTAAACGATTGAACGGTGAAAAAATTGATGTTATTCGTTGGAATGAAAATATTCAAACGTACATTGCCAATTCACTCAGCCCAGCAAAAGTAGAACGAGATAATGTAACCCTTGATGAAGAAAATCATTTAGCGACAGTATATATTGCTAATGACTATTTCTCACTAGCCATCGGGCAACGTGGATTAAACGTTAAGCTTGCGGCAAGATTGACAAGCTATAAATTGGATGTATTGCAAAAAAGCGAAAACAATGGACAGGAGAATTAACCTATATGAGCAACAAGGTTCGAGTTTATGAACTTGCTAAGGCGTTAAACATTTCTTCACATGATTTAATGTTGATACTTGAAGATCTTGGCGAAAAAGTTAAAAGTTATTTATCAACAATTGAAGAAGATACTGCTGCGACAATAAAAGAAATTGTTGCAACTCAACAAAATGAAGTAGAACAAAAGAAAAAAGAAGAAGAGATTAAAACCGGTGTTAGAGTTGAAGAAGAGGAAGTGAATGCAAAAGAAGAAGTTGTTTGTTTTACAAGCGATCAATTAACTAGACTTCTTCATATTGAATTTCCAGAACTACAAACAAGGTTGCTGAAATATGGAATTGTTTCTTATCAACCAAAAGATATAGTTCCTGGTTTTGCAGTTAAAGCTTTATGCGATATGTATGAAGTTCCATTAAAATTTAAAGTAGACGAAAAGATCGACGAAAGATTTTTTAAATCAAGAGCACCAGTAGTGACAATCATGGGTCATGTTGATCATGGAAAAACAACATTGCTAGATCATATCAGGAAAACGCGTGTTGCCGATAAAGAAGCTGGTGGAATAACTCAGGCAATTGGTGCCTATACAGTAGAGTGCAATAATAAGGAAATTATTTTCATTGATACTCCAGGTCACGAAGCTTTCACAGCCATGAGGGCTAAGGGCTCCGAAATTACCGATATAGTAGTTCTTATAATTGCTGCACAAGACGGTATAATGGAAACAACACTTGAGGCTATAGATCATGCAAGGGCTGCACATGTGCCTATTATTGTAGCTATCAACAAAATTGATCTAGACACAGCAAATGTCGAACTAGTTAAAACGCAACTTTCCGAACATGGTTTAACTCCAGAAGAATGGGGTGGAGACACAATAGTTGTCCCAATCTCTGCAAAAAAAGGTATTGGCGTAGAAGACCTTCTTGAAATGATATTGCTTAAAGCCGAAATGATTGAATTGGTTACTAGCTCCATGGCGGATTTCGCGGGGACAGTAATTGAGTCAAACATTACAAAAACATTTGGTTCACAAGCAACAGTAATTGTCCAAGCAGGAACACTAAGAAGGGGTGACGTTGTTACTACCGATGGAGAAAAAGACCTAAAGGTTAGAGTCTTGTACGATGATCTCGGTGAGACAATTAAAAAAGCAACCTCATTAACAACTGTTAATATCAAAGGTTTACCGGAGATAATAAAGCCAGGATCAATTGTCCATTCTTCAAAAAATTATATTCCATACGTAAAAGAAGTTGTGGAAACTATTAACCAAGAAACTGGTGAAGAAACAGAAGAAGAATTTGATTGGGCAGCAGATTTCCTTTCGATAAAAGAAGAAAAAGAAGTATTTAACGTAATACTTAAGTCTGATGGTGAAGGAACACTAGATGCCTTACAAGTAGCTTTAAAAAGAGCTCAAGTAGATGGAGTAGAACTTAAAGTTATCAGACAAGCAATTGGCATTATCACCGAAGACGATATACTTCTTGCATCTGTAAGTAATGCTAGAATTTACGGATTCAATATTACTGCTAGTATAGGGGCAAGGAAAGAAGCAAAAAATCAATCGATACATCTAAAAACATATCGAATAATATTTGAACTCATTGACGACATTATTGCTGGTATGAAGGGGAAACTCGCACCAGAAGAGTCAGAAAAGATTCTTGGATCAGCAGAAGTCAAACAAATATTTAAGGTACCTAGAGCTGGTGTAATTGCTGGTTGCATTGTTAGAAGCGGCATAATTCGAAGAAATGCTAAAGCCAGAGTTATACGAAACAGAGGTATTGTTTTCGAATCAAAAGTTTCTTCTCTAAGGCGATTCAAAGAAGACGCAAAAGAAGTTCGTGAAGGATACGAATGTGGTATCGGTATAGAAAAGTTCAATGATGTTAAAGTTGGAGATACAATCGAAGTGTTTCAAATGGTGGAAGTCCCAGCTTAAATTTTAAATAGACTATTAAAGATAATTATTGATAACAGAGCCATATTGAACTTCGAAGTTCAATATGGCTCTAGTTGAATAGGACAAAAATTATGAGTTTCCACAAAGAAAAATTAGAAAATCGAATAAAAGAAGAACTTAGTAAAATTCTTCTTTATAGCATTCAGGATCCTAGACTTAATTCAGGTATGATAACAAGGGTTGTTTGCAGTAAAGATAGACGATTTGCTAAAATATATGTTAGTTTTTTTGGTGGTAAAAATAAAGAAATCCGTGGCATGGAAGGTCTTCAAAGTGCTTCAAGATTAATGCAACAGATGCTTACAAAAAAAGTACAAGTTAAATTTATCCCACTTCTTTCATTTCATCTTGAAAATGGTCCAGAAGAAAGTCTGCAATCTATAAAAAGAGTAAATGAAATATTAGAACACGAAAGAGAAACCTGGGATCAAAGAGAACAAAAAAACAGTGACGAAAAAAGCAACGAAGGGGATCCGAATAGCTAAAAATGCTTCAAACAATTATTGATCATTCCAAGGAAAGATTTCTTCTTTGTACACATGTTAATCCTGATATAGATGGGGTATGCTCTCTTGCAACAATTCTATCATGGATGCAGGAAAAAAAAATGAACGTTAAAGGACTAATTCAAGATCCAATACCTGGCAAAAACTTTTTACATGGTTTAGGTGGTGCAATATCTAATGAGTCAGACTTTGACTCAAATGAGCCTTTCACTTTAATTGCACTAGACTGTGCATCAAAAGAAAGGATATGGCCAGAATCGATAGTAGATAAACCAGACAAAGTTATTAATATTGATCACCACATGGATAACCCAAACTTTGGAGATTTTAATTTTGTAAACCCAAAAGCATCTTCAACAGCTGAAATGGTAATTAAGGCATTGATAAAACATGAAAAAAATATCACAAAATCATGGGCAGAAAACTGCTATGCTGGAATCATATTTGATACTGGTGGGTTTAGATACAGCAATACTAACAAAGATACTTTTACTACTGCAATAGAATGCTTAAAATACGGAGTAAATCCATCTGTTGTTTCTGAAAATGTATTTCAAACTTGGACACAATCTGCGTTTACAGTTTTAAGGTTTGCTCTTGAAAATATCCAAATGCTAACAAGCGAAGTGCTATTCACACATATAACGAATTCAGTAATTGTTGAGAATAAATTACAAAGGCCAGACTTTGAAGGTGTTGTGGATATGCTAAGATTACAACATGGGTGTATGATTACCATATTTGCTCGTGAAAATAATCCTGGTGAATGGAAAGGGAGTATTCGATCAACAGAAAACATGCCAATAATTACTCTTGCACACGATCTAAATGGTGGTGGGCACATGAATGCTGCTGGTTTTACGTATAATGGAACATTGGAAGAAATCACTTCTATTGTTAATGATTTTTTATTAAAAAAATGGTTAATCAATGGATGAAACTCAGAATAAAAACTACACTGACGGGATTGTTTTAGTAAATAAACCAAAAGGAATAACTTCTTTTGATATTATTAGAATTATTAAAAAACGAACTGGTGTAAAAAAAATAGGACATGGGGGAACACTAGATAAAAATGCGCATGGCTTAGTTATCATTGGAGTAGGTAAGGGTACAAAGCAATTATCTCAAGCTTTAGATTGGGATAAAACGTATGTGTTCCATATGGTTCTAGGTGTATGGTCAGACACTCATGATTGGGTTGGACACAGATGGAAATACAAGTTGATACCAGACCATGTAACAAAAGAAAATTTGGAGAAATTGTTGAAGAACAAATTTACTGGACTTATCAATCAAAAACCTCCTATATATTCAGCACTAAAGAAAAAAGGCAAGGAATACTATAAATATGCCTTAGAAGGCAAAGAACTAGACATCGAAACTAGACAAGTATCAATTTATGAAATATCACTTGCTTCGTTTGTAAAAAAAACATACCAAGCCGAAGCAGTTATAACAATAAAATGCTCAAAAGGAACCTATGTAAGGTCATTGGCAAGGGATATTGGAATTGAATTGGGTACGTATGGAGTAATTAAAGATCTTTGTAGAATTACAATTGGACCACACTCTATTTCCGATAGTGTTAGCTTAGACTTGTTAAATTCATTTGAAGATCTTGAAACTAGATTAATATGAACAGATTAATTGGTTGTATTGGAAACTTTGATGGAGTTCATACTGGGCATCAACTTCTTATAGAAATTACAATTAAAAAAGCAAAAGCAGAAAATACGAAACCCGTTTTGGTTACATTTGCTTCACACACAAGATATTCGAAAAATGATCATATTTTTCTTACAACCTGTGAAGAGAGAAATAAAATGATCCGAAACATAGGTATTGAAAAAATCGTTGAATTAGATTTTCCAGGCATTATTGCCACAATGACACCAAAAGAATTTGTTGTTGATATACTTATTCAAACACTACAGATAAAACATATAGTTGTCGGTGAAAACTTTTGTTTTGGGAAAGATAGAGCAGGGTCTGTGAAAACTCTTCAAACAATTGGCTATCAATATGGATTAGAAGTTACAATTGTTCCTTTGAAAAAGATAAATTCAGAAGTTGTATGTAGTTCAAAAATACGAGAGTTGATAAAAAATGACCAGTTAGCTTTTGCAAATGAAATGCTAGGATACCCCTATTCATTATCAGGTATGGTTGTTAAAGGAAATCAGAGAGGAAGAACTCTGGGTATTCCTACAGCTAATCTTCATGTTTACAAGGAAGAAAAAATAAAACCAAATCCCGGGGTTTATTTGACTTATACGTGCTTCAATGATGAGGTTTATGAGTCAATTACTCACATTGGTCACAAACCAACATTTAATGAAGCTGAATCGGTTATAGAAACTTTTGTTCTTTCTTATTCTGGTAATTTCTACAATATAGAGCTAACTATCTTGTGGCTGGAAAAGATAAGAGAAGTGCATAAGTTCACCAATGGTGAGAATCTTGTTCATCAGATAAAAAGTGACGTAAAAGAAGCACAACTATTTTTCAGCAACTCAACAAATCATCTTTATACAATCCCAAAAATACTAAAAAGGAACTAAAAGCTAGCTATACTTTTAACGCTTGTAAAAGCGTTATTTCGTTTTCTTTATAGTGTTAATTTGTTTTTTTAGTAGCTCTACAGGATCTTCGTTCCTAAGCGGCTTATCAGAATCAATCAATTCATTTTTATCAGAGTTCTTTGTAGAGTCTTTTTCAACAGCTGTTTCTTCCTTCTTAGCTTTTTCAAGATTTTCTTCTTTTTCAAGATTTTTCTTGAATTCTATTTCTTCAAAGATTGGATTTTTTGATTTTTCTTCAGGAGTTAATTCTCTAATTCTAGAGAGAATATTTTCAAGTTCCATGCCAGAAATGTTTTCTTTTTCAATTAGTATTTTAGCAATCTCTTTAATTTCTTTTTCTTTCTCTTTAACAATTGCTTTAGCTGTTTTGTATGCTTCGTCTACTAAATCACGAATTTCAATATCTATGTTACGACCGGTCTCTTCACTATAGTTACGTTCTTTAGTTAACGATTTGCCAAGGAATATTGCACCCTCTTCTTTACCAAATGTTCTTTGCCCCATTTTTTTACTCATACCATATTTAGTAATCATGTTTGTTGCAATTTCTGTTACTTTTTCTAGGTCATTAGATGCACCAGTAGAAATGTCATGAAGGAAAAGTTCTTCAGAGGCTCTACCTCCGAGTAACCCTGCTAACATATGTTTAAGTTCTGTGCTGGTATGTAAAAATCTGTCTTCAACAGGTAATTGCATTGTGTAACCTAGGGCGCGACCACGTGAAACTATTGAAATCTTATGTACTGGTTCAAGGTCAGAAAAATATCTTAATACGCATGCGTGACCAGTTTCATGTAAGGAGATTGCCCATTTTTCATGTTTTGTGATTTGTCTACTCTTTTTTTCTGGTCCAGCAAGTATTCTATCAATTGATTCTTCAATTTCTTGATGGTAGATTTTGACCTTTTTTCTTCTGGCAGATAAAATAGCTGATTCGTTGAGAAGATTCTCAAGGTCGGCTCCAGTAAAACCAGAAGTTTGTTTTGATATTACTGGAATATTTACATCTTTACCCAAAGGTTTATTCTTTGCGTGAAGATCTAAAATTTCTCTTCGTTCCTTTGCGTCTGGCATGTCAACAAAAATTTGTCTATCAAATCTACCAGGGCGAAGTAACGCTGGATCTAAAATATCAGGTCTATTTGTTGCAGCAATAATTATCACACCAGAGTTTGACTCAAAACCATCCATTTCAACCAAAATTTGATTAAGTGTTTGCTCTCTCTCGTCATGTCCTCCACCAAGCCCAGAACCGCGTTGTCTACCAACAGCATCAATTTCGTCAATAAAAATAATAGATGGAGAATACTTTTTTGCTTGAGTGAAGAGATCTCTAACTCTTGAAGCTCCAACACCAACAAACATTTCAACAAATTCAGAACCAGAAACAGTAAAGAAAGGTACTTTTGCTTCTCCAGAGATTGCTCTTGCCATAAGAGTTTTACCGCATCCTGGAGGACCAACTAAAAGTATGCCTTGTGGTATTTTTGCACCAACATCTTTGAATACTTTTGGAGTTCGCAGAAAATCTACAATTTCCTGCATCTCTGTTTTTGCTTCGTATAGCCCTGCCACGTTTTTAAATGTTATTCTTGGGCCATTATCCATAAATAGCTTGGCTGTACTTTTCCCGAAATTAAATACTTGTCCACCGCCACCACTTTGCATAGTGCGACTCAGTAGAATCCAAAATAAACCAATGATTAATATTGTTGTACCAAAATTGAGTATATAACCCCATACTTCTGAGTTATTAGGAATTACCATTTTTGTTGAAACATCGTTATCAACTAAAATGTCTGCAACCACTTCTACTTGAGATGGGAATATGACAAATCTGAATTCATTGTTTCCAGCAACAGTTCCATCTATCAATTTCCCAATAACTTCAGTTTCGTGAACACTGGCATTTACTATTTTCCCTTCAATAGCATATTGTTTAAACTCATTCATTGTAATTTCTACAGGAGGATTTGCTCTTATGTTATCCATAATTACCGTAGCAAATATGACAAGAACTACTATTCCAACAATATAACCAAAACCAAAATTAAGATTTTTTTTACCTTTTGGTTTTGCAGGTATTCGACCAGGTTGCGTAGGTTTGGGGTTTGTTTGGTTTGGTTTTTTCTGATTAGAGTTTAAACTGTCTGTTTTAATATCTTTTACTTCTGGCTTAATATCTTTTACTTTTTGATTTTTAGAAACCTTTTTTTCTGTTTTGTCGTCTTTTGAATTTAATTCTGACATTAATTACTCCTATTCTTCAATGATTTTTGTAACAAATGGAAGGCATCTATGCTGCTCCATTGCGTCTAAACCATAACCAACAACGAAATTATCAGGAATTTTATATCCACAGAAATCAATTTCTAGGGGCACTTCTCTTCGATCTAGTTTGTCCAAAAAGCTACAAACATAAACTCTCTTTGCGCCCTTCAACATAAAATATTTTTTTAGAAAAACCATAGTATGACCTGAGTCAATAATGTCTTCTACCACAATTACATTTCTTCCTGAAATTGGCACAGAAATATCTTTCTTAATCCTAATATTCCCAGAACTTCTTAGTTTTTGCCCGTAGCTTGAAATCTGAATGAAATCAATAGAAATGTCCCTTTTTATTTCTCTGCATAGATCAGATAAAAATATAAATGCACCGTTTAAAACACCAATCATTAAAAGTTGATCTTCTTTAGGGAAAGTGTTGCTAATTTCTTGTGCAAGCCGAACAACTCCACTGTGTATTTGTTCTTTTGTTAGCAGAACATGTTCTTCATCAAGCTTCAATTTTTTCATGATTGGATTTCTCCTTTTTTACAAATAAGACATCTGGTTTTTTATAAACAACATTCATTGAATGGTCAGAATATAGGATACCATTCTTTATTTGTTGCGAAAGTATGGTTTTCCTAATCATTTCAACCGATGCAAATGAAAAATCTATCCGGTTCCCCGTTACATGCTTTCTGCAAGCTACAATAACTCTTCTCTGGAGTGCAATATGAAATGACACTAATGTAGACCTAGAGATGCATACAGAGTCAATTATTTTACATGAACACAATACTTTGGTTACTTCTTGCTCTAGAAAATTGTTTTCTGTTGCTAAAATATCTCTAAAACGTGAAATAGAGTCAGCAAATTTTGGGTTAATAATTTGTGCTTCTGGAATTATATTGCTACGAATTCTATTTCTTGAGTATGCAACATCTAGATTGGTTTTATCCTCGTTAAAAGGTATATTCATATCATGTGCGAATACCCTTATAGCATTTCTATCAAATGACAATAATGGTCTAAAAATATGTGTATAGTTATCCAAAACAGGCATAACACTGGCTAGCTTTTCTGGGCTACTACCTCTGATTAGATTGAAACAAAAAGTTTCGCATAAGTCGTCTAAATTATGTCCAACTGCGATTGCACAGCAATTATTTTCGTTTCTTAACTTATTAAATGCTTGATATCTTAAAAATCTAGCTTTTTCTTCCATTCCCGTTCCAGGTGTATTATTCCAAGCCGAAGCGGTAATTTGAACAACTTCAAAAGGAATCTTATTTTTTGAGCAATAGTCTGTTACTAAAAATTCATCTTTATTACTGTCTTCTTGCCTAAGATGATAATTTATGTGTGTAACAAAAATATTTGTTTTGAGTAGTGCCATTGTTTTTTGAAATGCATAAAGCATTACCATTGAATCTGCTCCACCAGATACTGCCAACAGAAAATTCAACGGTTGAGAAAATTTTTCTTGACGAAATGTAGCGACGAAATTTTGAAGTAGTTTATTCATGATTTGTAAAAAAAGTAGCGGCACAGGGACTCGAACCCCGGACAACACGGGTATGAGCCGTGTGCTCTAACCAACTGAGCTATACCGCCATTCATTAATTAGACTTAAATTTTATAACAAAATCTCCAGGTTTTGCAAGTTCTGATTCTTCTCTAGCTCTTTTTTCTATAAAAAAATCCGTATCGGCCTTTTCGATTTTCTCATTTAACTGAATTATCTGTTCACTATATAGTGAATGTTCTTGGTTCAATTGTTTGAAAGTTTTATTAAGAGACAACCATTGATATGATTTAATTCCTACAAAAAGAAGTACGAATGCTACTACAACCCTAACTAAAAGTGATAATAAGTCTAGTCTAGATTTTTTCTTCGTCATTATTTCCTGTTTTTTAGTACTTCAGCAACAAGTTCTTCTGCTGTTTGTGCCGTAGAACCCTTTTGCCTAATTTGCCTAAGAATAGTTTGACTTTCTTGAGCATGTAAACCCATTTCTTGAAGCAAGTCATTTGCTTCTGAGTAGAAGTCAGTCAATGGCTCAGAACTTATCTGTGGAAGGCTATCTTTCCATTTTTCAGATAGATGTAAGTGAATTTTCCTTGCAGTGGTTGCTCCAACGCCTGGCGCCTTAGTAAGAGTTTCTGGTGCACCTTCCTGTATACAATAGAATAAATCAGCTAATGGAAATACAGATAAGATACCCAAAGCTGTTCTAGCACCAACTTTAGGAATTGAAAGAAGTGTTTTAAAAACAGATTCCTGCTCTTTAGAGTGAAAGCCATATAAAGCAATGTGGTTCTCACGTAAAACAAGGTGTGTAAATAGGTGAATATTGTCATTCACCTTGCATTGTGTTGGATCTGGAATAAAAACTTGAAAACCGATGCCTTTAGAAGCTTCTACAACAATATAATTGTCTGCTATGTCTAAAATTGAACCTTCGATTTGTTTAATCATAAATATCCCCTAAATCTTCATTATAAGCATGACATATGGCTGCAGCAACTGCATCACAAGCATCATCAGATTTCGGAAGGTCGCATCTTACAAGTTGCTGTGCTACCATTTTTACTTCTAATTTTGATGCTTGTCCATAGCTAGTCAATGTTTTTTTTATTTGTAGAGGAGTATACTGGAACAAATCAATGCTTTGTTGAGCAGAAAGAAGCATTAATGCTCCCCTAACTTCTTCTACCAGTAATGCAGTTTTCACATTTTTTGCAAAAAACAATCTTTCCATGGAAATACAATCTGGTTCAAATTGTATTACTAGCTCTGTAAAAAAGTCATAAACCTTTTTTATTCTTGACGGTGTATATCCTTTTTTCGTAATAAAAACACCTACTTTAAGTACGCGAAACGTGCCTTCTTTAGAAAGAAGGCACGCATAACCCGTATTAGCAATACCAGGATCAATTCCTAAAATAATTTTTGAATTTTCGGATTTAATCAATTATTGTAATATGCTTCCATATCTTCGTCAGAAATATCATAGTTAGAGAATATCTTTGTTACGTCATCGCTATCATCTAGCTCATTCACTAACTTCAACATTGTGCTAACTTTATCTCCAACTATTTTTACCATGGTGTTTGGTATTTTATCAATATCAGAAGATTCAATTTCTATATTTTCTTTTTCAAGTGCTTCTTTAGAAGAATACAATTTTTTTGGATCTACTGTAATTACCCAAGTGTCTCCATCTTTTTCAAAATCTTCTGCATCACATATTGCAGAAATTTCAAATACTTCATCTTCAGACAGTTCTTTGTTCGCTAACGAGATAGCACCAACTGTTTTAAACATCCAAGAAACGCAGCCCTGCTCGCCCATGCTTCCACCAAATTTACTAAAAATCTTTCTCACTTCAGCAGAGGTTCTATTTTTGTTATCAGTTGCTACTTCGATCAATAAGGCTGTACCTTCTGGTCCATAGCCCTCATAGACAAGTTCAAGGAATATTGCTCCGTCTTTAAGTTCTCCGGTGCCTCGCTTAATTGCCCTATCTATATTAACATTTGGCATTCCTCCAGCTTTTGCTTTTTCCATAGCTGTTCTTAATCGAGGATTTGTATCAGTACTACCGCCACCCTCACGTGATGCTATTGTTATTTCTTTTCCGAGTTTTGTAAATAATTTTCCGCGCTTTGCATCTTCTGCAGATTTTTTGCCTTTAATATTGTGCCATTTAGAATGTCCCGACATAATAATCTCCTCCTAGTGTATAGTTTCAATAAAAAGTTTATGGAGTCTGTCATCCTTTGTTAATTCTGGATGAAAAGTTAAACCAAAAATATGGTTCTGCTTAATAAAAATAGGATTACCCATCTTGTCGCGAGCCAGAACCTTAACTTGAGTTCCTACTGAGCGAACAATGGGGGCTCGTATGAAAACTGCGCGAAATTCTTTCTTAAAGCCTTCAATCTTGACCTCCTCGATAAAGCTGAAATACTGAGGTCCATATCCATTTCTGGAAACCACAGCATCCAATACACCAATAGATTCTTGTTCTGAATTTTCTATACTGCGCGAGAGCAGAACAACACCAGCACAGGTAGCAAAAATAGGAAGATTGCTATTAATTTTTTCTTTTAACGCATCATAAAGACCATTGAACTTCATTGCCATAAGCATATGAGTGCTTTCTCCGCCAGGGAGAATGAGCCCATCGATAACGTTTAAATCCTCTTTTGTTTTAACTCGATATGTTTCAATTTCTAAACTGTGTAGTGTGGCTTCGTGTTCCTCAATAGATCCTTGAAACCCTAGGATTCCAATTTTCACTGATTAATTGCCTCGTTCTGATAGACGATCTTTTTTGTCAATCAAATGTATATCTAAGCCTTTCATGGCGTCTCCTAAACCCATTGAGATTGAAGAAATCACTTCTGGTTTATCCCAATTAGCAACAGCTTTTACTATTGCATTTGCCATGACTGTGGGATTGTCTGATTTGAAAATTCCAGATCCTACAAATACTCCATCTGCACCAAGATGCATCATAAGTGCTGCATCGGAAGGTGTAGCTATTCCACCAGCTGCAAAATTTACAACTGGAAGTCTTTTTTGTTTTTTAACTTCATGAAGTAAACTTATAGGAACCTGTAATTCTTTTGCTGCAGTAAATAATTCATCGTCTTGCATAGATGCAATCCAACGAATCTGTGCTTGAACTTTTCTCATGTGCCTGACTGCCTCAACAACATTTCCTGTTCCTGCTTCGCCCTTGGTTCTTATCATAGAAGCTCCTTCAGATATGCGACGAAGTGCTTCACCAATGTTTCTGCATCCACAAACAAATGGAATTTTAAATTGGAGTTTGTCTATATGGTTTTCTTCATCGGCTGGAGTTAATACTTCACTTTCGTCGATGTAGTCTACGTGTAATGCTTCCAATACCCTAGCTTCTGTTATATGACCAATTCTACATTTTGCCATTACAGGTATTGTTACTGCTTTTTGAATTTCTTTAACTTTAAGAGGGTCACACATGCGGGCTACTCCACCAGCTTTTCTAATGTCTGCTGGTACACGCTCTAGAGCCATAACTGCAATAGCACCAGCTTTTTGAGCAACGAGTGCCTGCTCAGCGGTAGTAACGTCCATGATGACTCCGCCTTTTAACATTTGGGCCAATCCACGATTTGTAACAACTCTGTTATTATCCATTTATTACTCTCCGTACGTAATTGTAATGTGTTATTAATGTTTAGTATATCACCAAATTAGAATAGTATTTAAAAATATTCTTAATAAGCAACTACTTAAAAATTAGTTTTTTATCTACATATTTTAACAACCATTTTTTTGCTTCATCTCTAGAAGTTACGTTGCCAATGCTTTGTTCTTCAAGCAAATCTTTTAGTATCCTACCAATAGATTTAGAGGGTTTAATGCTTAAAATATTCATTATTTCGTTACCGTTTAAAAAAGGTTTCTCAATTATTGATCCAGGTGTTAGTGCAAATGTAATCATTTCATCAACGAAATTTTCGTATTCTGGAAGACCACCCATTGGAACCAGTCTTGTTGCATAAGCATCTGCTAGGGCAATTAGTAAGTTCGGTATACCAATTTTACCTGTATCTTTAAAATATCTATATTTTGCACGGTTAGTTAAGTTTTGAGAGTTTGAGAGGTTGTGTGGACGCATATGCCACTTAATTATTGATGTAATGAACTGAATTTCTTTGCTGGAAAAATGTAATTCGCTTAAATACTCTTGTGCTATGCGTACTCCAACATTTTCATGTTCAAAAAATCTTAATCTATTATCAACTATTCTAATAGTATCAGGTTTTCCTACATCATGAAGTAAAATAGCAATTTTCATTAATGTTTCTTGTGTAGCTTCGGGGACTAAGTTTGTATTAAGAATTTCACACAACTCTGCGCAGTGTGGGAACTTACCTTTGTGTATCTCCTTAAATATTTTTTCTGTATACCATAGGGCAGACCTAATATGATTTCTTAAATTCATCCATGTAGTGTAGCTAGAGTCTAATGGTTTATACCAGTCAAAGAATGGGAAAAAAGAAGACAGAATGCCAGATTCTTCCAAAGACCCAATCCACTTAAAAGAATCACTGTTTGAAAGAATTTTTAGAAACTCATCTCTAATTCTTTCTGTAGACACATTTTTCATTAATGAACTTGAGTCGCTCATTTTTTGAAATGTGAATGGATCAATTTTGCCATTTATTTGAGAAGCTATTCGAATAGCTCTTAGTATTCTAAGAGGGTCATTAATGAATGAGTCAGGGTTATGAATCTTAATTTGCTTAATTTTCAAGTCTTCTATGCCGTTAAAGTAGTCGTTTATTGGGAAAAATGTATCTGAAATTTTCGCATGTCTCAAAAAGGAAGTTAACGAAATTGTTAAAGAGTTAATCGTAAAATCTCTATCGAATATATCGTCAATCAATTCTTCACCGCGAATTCCATTGACGTCTACTTGAGTATTTTCAAAAGAAAGCCTATAAATATTTCTCTCTATGTCTAATGGAAATGAATGATAACCCAATATTTTGTTTAATTCTTTAGTTGCAAAAACAGTTTTTTCGAATGGATCAACAATGAAATCTAAATCAAGCTTACTGTTTTTTATTCCTAGGATTGAATCTCTTATACAACCCCCAACAAGGTACAATTTTATATTTTCCCTTAAACATGCATTATTCCATTCATTTAAAGAAGAAATTAAATCTCTGTTGGTCAATTGTTCCATTAAAATATTCAAATCCACATTTTTTATGCTCATAGATCCTGTATCCATCCTTTGTCAAACCCAAGAGAGGTTAGCTTTGAAGATACTTTATCGAATTCTTCTTTTGTAATTTTTCTATTCAATGGAGGATTTTTAAGTGCTTCCCATGCTGGAAAATACTGGCTCATTAAGCTAATAAGAGTATTGCTTCCAAAAGATGATTTAATCCACAAAAGATTTTCTATGCATTCATTTTCTAGCTCTGGTAGTACTAGCAGTCTAATAATAATGCCCTTTTTTAACAAGCCATTTTCAAAGATGTTTTCTGGTTGAATTTCATGTGCAATTTCTACACATTTTCTGTTGAATTTTTGATATTCTATTGCTTTTGAAAATTCGAATCCGGTTTTATCTTTGCTGTATCTAACATCCATAAGGAAAATATCGCAGAAATATTTTGATAGAGAAATTATTTTTGGTGATTCCCATCCGCTTGTATTCCATATTAGTGGGATTCGCAATCCTTTTTCCCTAGCTATTAATAGTGCAGAAAAAGCTTGCGGAAGAAACTGAGTAGGACTTACCCAGTTTAAATTGTGACAACCTTGGTCTTGTAACCATAGGTAAACTTGAGCTAAATCTTCAATAGAGTAGTCTGTGCCCTTATGAAGCTGTGAAAATTGAAAATTCTGACAATAACAACAACGTAATGTGCAGTGTGCAAAGAAAACAGTTCCAGAACCAAGATCACCGCTAATGGGTGGTTCTTCACCCTTGTGCACCATGTAATTGCCTAATTTAACAACTTGCCCAGCTTTGCAAAATCCTAGCTCTTCTTTTCTTCGATTCACACTGCAATTTCTTGGGCACAGAGCACATGAATCAAGATGAGCGTTAAGCTGTTCTTGAACATTTCTTAACTCATTTAAGGTATATGAAAGATATTCAGGCGTTTGTTTCAAGTTCTTTTTGTACCGATTCAAATACTGAATTTAAAACTTCTAAAGAATTATTCTTTAATTCATTTGATTCAGATAGCAAGTTTTCCGTAAAGACTTTGTCTTTTATTGAATTTGCATTTATCACGACATTCAGGTATGCACTTTGAATTGCTGCAGATAGGGTAACAGCTGCTGCACCCAAATCGCTTAGCATACTTGATTTGACATCTGATTGTATCATTTGCATGTATTTGATACCAATGCTGCAAGACTTTAAAGTTTCAAATGGGATATCAGCAGCATGTTTTAGAGAATCTTGCATTTGTGCTCTTCTAAATATTTTTTCTTCTTTTGTATTTTTTGGTAGCTTCATTGCTTCCATAAAACTTGTAAAAGAAGATGCATCGTCGTCAATAAGCTGAAGTAAAGTTCTTTTTTCCTTGTTTAGTCCTTCTAAAATTGGAATTAATTTTTCTTGATCTTCAGCATAGTTTCCAGTCATTAATACTAAACTTAAACCTATAGAACCAGCAGCAGCAGCAGCAGAACCACCACCAGGTGTTGGATTCTTTGAGGCTAATTCTTCACAAAAATTTACAATAGATAGATCTTTAAGGTTCATCGTTATCTCCAATATTATTTGTTATAATCTTAGATGCATATGTGATTCATTATAATGAAAGAAGCGTATATTAAAATGGTGAAAATATTTTTGATTGGACGATATTCCGTTGGGAAATCCTCTTTATTTAATCGTATGACGAAAAAGAAAAATATAGTTCTAGAAGAAAAAGGTACCACAATAGATGTTATCCGTCAGGAAATGGAATGGCAACAACAGAAAATCAGAGTTGCCGATTCTGCAGGGTTAGAAAATATATCATCTATGCGTGAGTTGAACGAACAACAAAAACTAATGGTAGATGAAATGGAAAAATCTGATGTCATTCTTATGGTGGTTGATGGATCTGAGGGTATTTTTCCTCAAGACGAACAACTTGTTCAGTTTTTAAGAAAAATTAAATTGTTTAATAGAACTCTTCTTGTGGTTAACAAAGCAGATAAAATTAAGACATTTGAAGAGTATAGTTTTTATGGATTGGGGTTTGATAAATTATACACAGTTTCTGCAGCGTCTAGCACAGGTGTCTATGAACTGTTAGATGCTTGCATGGAGAAAGCAGAAGAATCTCCTATTCCAGAAGAAGAAGAGCCAGAATATCCAGCGATAGTACTGCTTGGAAAACCAAATGTTGGGAAATCTACTTTGTTTAATACTGTTTTGGGAAAAACAAGATCGTTTGTTCAAAACAAAGAATTTACAACAAGAGATCCTATTCAAGAAAGAGCTATTTATAAGGGAGAAGAATATAAATTTATCGATACAGCTGGAATAAGATCAAGATGGATGCATGAATTTGGACCAATTTATCTTAGTATGAAGAGAGCTGAAGGAATTATTAAAACAGCAGATGTTGCATTGCTTATGCTAGATGGAACAGAAAACATTGGTAGAGAAGATCAGAAAATCGCAAGAACAATTCAGGAAAACAGAAAAGCATGTATTATTTTAGTCAATAAAAAAGATGAAATAGAAAACCCAGAAGAAGTTCTGTGGAACATAAGAACCAGGTTAAGGTTTTTAAGCTATTCACCAGTAATTTTTATTTCTGCTCTTCATAATAAAGGACTTGCAGAGGTTTTTTCAAAAATTAAAAGAGTTTATGCTTCATATACAACCAGGCTTACAACTCACCAAGCAAACATAATGGTAAGAAAAGTGCTCATTGAAAATCCAATTCAAATGGGAGATAGAAAAATTTTGTATGTTACACAAGTAGCAGCAAAACCACCACGCTTTGTGTTTTTTGTGAATCAACCAAAAACATTCACGCAATCATATATTAATTTTTTTAAAAACAGAATTAAAGAAGAAATGGAATTAGTTGGAACTCCTGTTGTAATAAAACTAAAAGACAGAAGGGGAGACAAAAAATAATGTTAGGCAAGGCTGTTGTACTTGGCGGAGGAGCTTGGGGAACAACAATTGCGAATCTTCTTTCGAAAAAAGGCGAAGACGTAACTGTCTGGACTTACGAAGAAGAAGTAGTAAAAGATTTTGAACAAAACAATGAAAATTCAAAATATTTACCTGGCGTTAAATTAAGCAAAAAACTTACATTTACAAATGTGCTAAAAGATGCAGTTTTAAACAAAAAGGTAGTTATTGTTGCTCAGCCCTCCAAGTATATACCGTCTCTAATGAAAGATTTAAGACCATTTGTTAAAAGTGATTGGATTGTCACAATAATCACAAAAGGATTGATTTTTTCTGACAAAGTACACCTTTTAGCCGAATATATACATACCGAGCTTAAAATTTCAGAAGAAAACATTTTTTCTCTTTCTGGTCCTAATTTTGCGGCTGAAATATCTAGGAATTTACCAGCACTTTCTACAATAGCAGGCAAAGATGTAAAAATGCTGAAAGAATTGCAAGAATACTTTTCTACACCATTATTTAGGGTGTATGGTAATACAGACATTATTGGTGTTCAACTAGGAGGACCAACAAAAAATGTAATTGCAATTGCAGCTGGTATGATAGCTGCAATGGGATTAGGAAAAAATATTCATGCAGCATTATTAACAAGAGGTTCGCAAGAAATGAAAAGACTTCTTCAAGCAATGGGTGCAAAAAACGAAACAATATTTGGATTAGCATGTCTTGGAGACTTAATACTTACATGCTCTTCTTCAAAAAGTAGGAATTACTGGGCTGGAGTGCAGTTGGCTAAGGGAGTCAGCACAGAGTATTTGATTAAAGAATCGGGCAAAACCATAGAAGGCATCGATAATTTAAAAGCATTGATTACTCTCTCAAAATCATTCAACGTAGAGTTACCAATATCTTCAATGCTTGAAACAATTGTATTTGGTAAGATAGATCCGAAGAAGGCTATCTTAGAGCTCATGAACCGTGAATTGAAATTCGAATAGTTGATTTTTCCTGTAATAATGTATAATTATCTGTGTTTTAAAAAACTATTACGGAGCGTGGCGCAGTTTGGCTAGCGCACCAGCATGGGGTGCTGGGGGTCGGAAGTTCGAATCTTCTCGCTCCGATATTTTTACTTCATCGGGGAGTAGCTCAGCCTGGTAGAGCGCTTGGTTCGGGATCAAGAGGTCGGAAGTTCAATTCTTCTCTCCCCGATTATATTTTTTCGCTCAAAGTTACGAGTAAATTACATGCAAAAAAACTCGAAAGGAGATTGGATATGAGTAATGAAAACGAAAAGTCATTAGAAAAATTACGTCATTCTGCAGCACACATTCTGGCTCAAGCTGTAAAAAGACTGTATCCAGAGGTGAAATTGGCAATTGGGCCTTCTACAGATACAGGATTTTACTACGATTTTGATAGAGAAATATCCTTTACTCCAGAGGATCTTGGTTTAATTCAAGAAGAAATGAAAAAAATCGTAAAGGAAAATTTACCTATTACGTGCAAAGAAATTACTAAAGAAGAAGCCTTAACCTCATTCACAACAAGTAAAGATATATATAAACTAGAACTTTTAGAAGCCATACCCGAGGGCGATAAAATTACAATTTTTGAACAAGGTGAGTTTGCAGATTTATGTAAGGGTCCACACATGGAAAAAACTGGGCAAGTTAGAAATTTTAAACTTTTAAAACTTGCTGGTGCTTATTGGCGTGGTAAAGAAACAAACCAAATGCTACAAAGAATATATGGAACGGCTTTCTTTGACAAAAAAGAACTAAAAGAATATTTGCGTCTTCTTGAAGAAGCAAAAAAAAGAGACCATAGAAAAATAGGTAAAGAGCTTGGATATTTCATTTTCGATGAGCAAGTTGGAGCTGGATTACCAATTTGGCTTCCAAAAGGAGCGAAACTCCTTAGCATGATAGAAGCCTACGATACAAAAAAACATGAAGAAAGCGGATACAAAGAAGTTCGTTCACCACACCTAGGTCTTGTAGATTTGTGGAAAACTTCTGGGCATTATTACCATTACTTAGACACAATGTTTCCACCAATGGAACGAGATAACCAAACTTTTATGGTTAAACCAATGAATTGCCCATTCCATGTTTCAGTCTATAAGGCTGGTTTAAGAAGCTATAGAGATCTACCAATAAGGTACTTTGAACTTGGAAAAGTTTATAGGTATGAAAAATCTGGTGTGCTTCATGGATTACTTCGTGTAAGAAGTTTTACACAAGATGATGCCCATATTTTTTGTAGTGCAGAACAACTTGAACAAGAACTGAATAGTATAAGAGAATTTTCTGTAAACCTTTTTAAAGATTTCGGGTTTACCGACCTAGAAATATACGTTAGCATTCGAGACAAAGAACATTCCGATGCTGGTAAATATATCGGTGACACAAAAGAATGGGACCTTATAGAAAAAGAATTTATATCAATTGTTGAACGCATGGGCATTCCTTACCAAATTGATCCAGGAGAAGCAAAATTTTATGGTCCTGCAATAGATATAAAACTAAGAGATGCCTTAGGAAGATTATGGCAGTGTACAACTATTCAAATTGATTTCAATTTACCAACTAAGTTTGGACTTACGTACATCGGTGAAGATGGAGAAGCACATGTACCGTTTATGCTTCACACAGCAGCTCTTGGTTCTATGGAAAGGTTCATAGCAATTTTACTTGAAAATTATGCTGGAAATCTACCACTTTGGATTTCTCCAGAACAAGTGAGAATTATTCCAATTTGTGATGAAAATATTCCTTATTCAAAAGAAATTTGTAACACCTTGAATGAGGTTGGAATAAGAACATCTGTAGATGAAGGATCAGAAAGAATGAATGCGAAGATACGCAAAGGCGAAATTGAAAAAATACCTTATTTGTTCATAATTGGAAAAAATGAGCAAGAAGAGGAAAAAGTGTCTGTTAGAAAAAGGCATAGAAAAAATCTCGGCTCAATGACTTTAGATGAGATTAAATTAAGGCTTCTTGAAGAAATAGAAAAAAAAGTAAACGACTAAGTATATTATTCGGAAAACTTGACAATCAACCGAAGTTTTTGTAAAAATAGTAAGAAAATTTTAATGTGGAGGTAGTATATTAAACAACAGCATAGAATTAATGGAAGCATCCGATCAAGACAGGTTAGGTTAGTTGACGAAAAAGGCAATCAAGTTGGTGTAGTAGACATTATATCAGCTTTGAATATGGCAAGAAGTAGGAGCTATGACCTGGTTGAGATAGCACCACACGCAAGACCACCGGTATGCAAAATAATGAACTATGGGAAATTCGTGTATGAACTTTCCAAGAAGAACAGAGAAGCAAAGAAAAAACAGATCAACAATGATTTGAAGATTTGCAAGGTCGGTTTGAATATTGCTGATGGTGACTTTGGTGTGAGAATGAGAAGAATTCAGAAATCCTTAGAAAATGGCGATAAGGTGAAACTGATTATTATGTTTAGAGGTAGAGAGATTATTTACAAGAAACATGGCTTTCAGATGGTTGAGAGAATTACCGAAATTGTAAAAGAAATAGGTAAACTTGAAGGACCACCAAAAATGGAAGGCAGAAATATTATTGCTATACTCTCTCCGATTTCTAAGAAAGGATAAAAAGCATGAGAAACAAAATACGCTCATCGAAAACTGCAAAAAAGCGATTTAAAATTACCGGTACTGGTAAAATCATGTATTTAAAATGTGGGCATAACCATATGCTCAGCAAGAAAAAAAGAACTACAAAGTTAGCTTTAAATAGGCCACATTCAGTCCCAAAGAACTCTTTAAGGGTTGTAAGACTAATGTTGCCAAATGTAAAAATAAGCAAATAACAATCAAGGAGATTTATTATGCGAGTCAAAGGTGGATATGCTCGTCGCCGTAGAGTAAAGAGGCTGATGAAAAAAGCCCGTGGTTACCAAGGAGCTTCTAGCAAAAGATTCCGTGCGGCCAAAGAACGAGTCATGCACGCTGAGCGTCATGCTTATGTCAGTAGAAGATTGATTAAACGTGATTTCAGAGTTCTCTGGATTCAACGTATTAATATCGCCGTTAGAAATACAGAAACCGGAATGAATTATTCCAGATTCATTAACGGATTAAAAAAAGCCGATATAACTCTTAACAGAAAAGTATTGGCACAGATTGCTGTTGAAGATAAAAATAATTTTACCCAACTTGTAGGTGTTTCTAAGCAAGCATTGTCATAATGAAACGCTTTGGAACAGACGGTATTCGGGGCTTAGCCAGTAATGAGCTGAGCCCCGAATTCATTTTTCAGATCGGAAAATCAATAGGAGCATTCTTAAACGAAACCTTTCTTGGGGAAGAGATTACTGTTTGTATTGGTAGAGATACAAGATCAAGTGGGAAAAGAATTGAAAAAAATCTTGTTGATGGATTGAATCTAGTTGGAGTAAACAGTGTTCTTCTGGGAATAATACCAACTCCAGCGGTTTCAATGCTATGCATTAAGAATAACTATCAAATGGGAATAGTTATTTCTGCTTCACATAATCCAGCTGAATATAATGGAATTAAACTGTTTAACCAAAATGGAGAAAAAACAGAAGCTCAAGCAGAGGAACGAATTGAAACTTTTTTTACATGCCCATTACTAATCCAAGAGACTCCTGGAATGCCAGGAAGAGTTTTGAAAGAAATAAATGCCCAAGAAGAATACATCAATTCCGTTGTTGAAAAATACAAAGATTTAGACCTTTCAAGCTACAGTATTTTGATTGATTGTGCCAATGGAGCAACTGGTGTTACAAGCCCAGAAGTGTTTCGTAAACTTGGTGCTAACGTAGAAGCAATTAACACTAAAAATGATGGTGATTCAATCAATGAAAAATGCGGTTCCACATTTCCAAGCATTATCAAAGAGCATTTAGACTCTACAAAAAAAACTTACGATTTTATTTTTTCACACGATGGAGATGGAGACAGAGTTTTATCATTTACTCCAAAAGGAATTGTTATAGATGGAGACCACATGATAACTTCTACAGCTCTTTCTAGGGCAAGTAAGGATCAGCTTCAAAATAAACTTGTTGTTGGCACAGTAATGACAAACGAGGGAATTATTGAGTACCTAAAAGAAAATGGTATAAAATTTCATCGCTCAAACGTTGGGGACAAATATGTTTATAGAGATATGGTAAGGTTGTCTGCCGAAGTTGGTGGAGAACAATCTGGGCATCTATTGTTTCTAGACAAAAGCCCTACTGGAGACGGACTCATTTCAGCTCTTGAATTTGTTCAAGCTATTTTGAGCACAAACTTTAAACTTATGGAAGACATTCACAATATACCCTTATATGAGCAGAGATTAATAAATGTTCCAGTAAGAAATAAAAACGGAATTCTTGAGTTACCAATATTCAAAAAAGCAATCAAAGAAATTGAAGAAAAACATAAAAATGCAAGAATGGTATTTAGACCATCTGGCACAGAACCTTTATTTCGGGTATTTGTTGAAACAAAAAATAGAGAACTCACAGATCAATTGGCAAACAAAATAGCGGTATTGATTAAAGATATTGAAGGATAATTATGCCCTTTGTGCATCTTCATAATCATTCCGAATACAGTTTACTTGACGGACTGAGTAAACCATATGAGATGGCACAACGTGCAAAAGAACTTGGGCAAAAGTCTATTGCAATTACCGATCACGGGAACATGTGTGGAGCAATTGATTTTTATAAAGCTTGCAAAAACGTAGGTGTAAAACCCATAATAGGTTGCGAAGTCTATGTTGCACCTGAGAGCAGAATGCAGAAGGATGAAAAACGGCATGGTACAAATCTATGGCATTTAATCTTATTGGCAAAAAATTATAAAGGCTACCAAAATCTTTGCAACATTGTGTCTAAAGCTTACACCGAAGGGTTATATTATAAGCCAAGAGTAGATTTTGAACTTCTTTCTGCATATGGCGATGATATAATTGTTAGTTCTGCATGCATCCAAGGTCAATTACCAAGGTACATTCTTGCTGGTGAAATGGAAAAAGCAGAAGAATTAGCAAGGAAGTACAAAGATCGTTTTGGTTCAGATTATTACATTGAGATAATGAACCATAACATAAAAAAAGAACTAGAAGTAAACCCAAAATTAATTAGTCTAGCTAAAAAATTAGATATTAAAGTAATTGCAACTCACGATTCTCATTATGTAAAAAAAGATGATGCATACGCTCACGATATATTACTCTGCATTCAGCAGCTAAAAGATTACGACGATCCAAACAGAATGAAATTTTCTGGAGATAGCTTCTATTTGAAAAGTGAAGATGAAATGAGAGCACTTTTCCCAGAAGTTCCAGAAGCAATAGAAAATACCAATGAAGTTGCAGATAAATGTAATTTAGATTTTGATTTTAAAACAAGACATTTACCAAAGTTTATTAACAAAGAAAAAGGTATTGTTACAGAAGAACAACGGTTCAAATATCTTCGTGATTTGTGTGAGAAAAATTTAAGTTACAGATATGATGAAATAACAGATGAAGTAAGAGACCGATTAGAGTTTGAACTAAAAACAATTAAATCAATGGACTTTGTTGACTACTTTTTGGTAGTTTATGACTTCATAAGAGAAGCAAAAGAATTAAATATAGCAGTTGGACCAGGAAGAGGCTCTGCAGCTGGTAGTATTGTAAGTTACTTGCTACAAATAACAGATTTGGATCCATTACATTACAAACTTTATTTCGAGAGATTTTTGAATCCCGAAAGACACAGTATGCCAGACATAGATATAGATTTTGAAGATTCAAGGCGTGAAGAGATTATTGAATATGTGAAAAAAGTATATGGAGAAAACTGTGTTTCACAGATTGGAACATTCGGTAAATTAGAATCAAGAGCCGCATTCCGCGATGTAGCTAGGGCATTTAAAATTACTCCATCTGAAATTAACATTCAATCCAAAAAAATACCAGCAGGATTAGCACTACAAACCGCATACAAACAAAGCGAAGCATTTAAACAGTTAATCGACGAAAATGAAACCTACAAAAAGATTTATACGGTTGCCAAAAGATTAGAACACGCTGTTAGAAATTTTTCAACTCACGCATGTGGAGTCCTTATAACAGATAAATCATTGTGGAATTATGTGCCATTAGCAATAGATAAAAATAAAAAAATGGTTTCCATGTATGAAAAGAATACTGTAGAAGAGTTAGGTTTGCTCAAGATGGATTTTTTAGGTTTGAAAAATCTAACCACAATTAAAGAATGTTGCGAGCTTATCAAAGTAAACCGAAATGAAACAATAGATCTAGATAAAATTACTCTTGATGACAAATTAACCTATGATTTGTACAAGCGTGGCGAAACTATAGGTGTGTTCCAGGTGGAAAGCCAAGGAATGCAAAAGTGGATTAAAGAACTTAAACCAGATGGCATAGAAGACATAATAGCTATGGTTGCTCTGTATAGACCTGGTCCAATGCAAAATATTCCAGTATTCATTCAAAACAAACAAAACCGGTCAAGAATTGAATACCTAGATCCATGTATGGAACCAGTTCTTAAAAATACATATGGAATTTTTGTTTATCAAGAGCAAGTTATGAATATAGCTCAAGTAATGAGTGGTTTTTCTATGGCAGATGCAGATCATTTAAGAAAAGCAATGGGTAAAAAGATTGCTTCTCTTATGGAAAAACAACACACAAAATTTGTAGAAGGCGCAATAAAAAACGGTCACACTAGAGATATAGCCGAAAGTGTTTTTTCTTTACTGGAAAGATTTGCAGAGTATGGTTTTAATAGAGCTCATGCTGCATGTTATGGGTTATTGTCATACCGAACAGCATACTTAAAGGCTAACTATTCTCAAGAATACATGTGTTCACTTTTAAACACTACAAAGTCAGACGAAAAGAGATTAAATATTTACATAGACGAATGTAAGTCTATGAATATTGAAGTTTTACCACCTGACATAAACAAGGGCGCAGTATCATTTCAGCTTGAAAAACAAAAAGTTGAGTCTGGTGACGATAGCGAAGTATATAAAACATGCTTGCGTTTTGGTTTAGCTGCAATAAAAAATGTAGGCGAAGCCGCTCTAGAAGCTTTAATACTCGAGCGCAAGAAAAATGGTGAGTACCGCGGAGTAAAAGATTTTAAATTAAGAAATAAAAATAACAAAGTTACAAAAAGAACCGTTGAATTTCTAATAAAAGCTGGAGCATTTGATGGGTCTTCTGATGACAGAATGAGCCTTCTTGATTCATTGAATAATATTAGAAAAGAAGGACCATCTTTGTTTGGTTCAATAGAAACAGAGCAAGAGGCAACAGCACAAGAAACAAGCAATAAGATGGAAATGAACCTAATGTTTGAAAAAGAAGCACTTGGATTCTATATGAGTGGACACCCAATGGCTCAATTTGTTGAAGCTTACCCGAACATAGAATTTACCAATGTAAGTAGATTGGAACACATTGCTGTAGATCAAAAATTAACCATATTTTGTATGATTGATTCAGTCAGATTACCAAGAAAAAAAGCAAAAAGCCCAATTAGATTGATAACAGTGTCAGATTTATCAGGAACAGATGAAGTAGTAGCATACAGTGAAGTTTCAAAACAAATTGAAGGAATCCTTCAAGGTGAAGATGCAAATGTGCTAAAAGCTTTTCTTTTAAACATTAGCGTTACGCGTAGTGGTGAATATAAAAGAATTCAGATAAAAAGTATGGAAAAATATTATACATTTGGTGATTTGAATAAACAGCTAAAAAAACCATCAGTTTTGACAGTTTCTATTGATTTATCAGAAAAAAAAGTAGATACGGTAAGAAAAATAACTGAATTGTTTGAGAATAATCCTGGAAAGTCTGAAGTAGTTTTCCAAATGTTTTTCAAAGGGTACCTTATATACACAAACCCATCTCAATACCGTGTTGCAAGGAGTATAGATTTCACTAACGAACTTGAACAACTATTATCACCAAAAAATTTCTGGTGGCAATCATGCTAAAGAAAATGTTTGGTTCTGTCAGATTTCAAGTAATCATCTTTACTCTTCTAGTTGTTTTGGCTGGGAATATAACACTAAACTATTTTTTGACTCAAAATGCAGTTGAAATGTTGATTAATGAAAAACAGGAAAAACTAGAAAACACTGGGCATTATTTGTTAAATTTGTATGAACAGTATTTTGTTGGTGATCAGTGCATTATTAGAATTGAAGCTAGGGAGCACCTAAAAAAATACACAGGTGATACACCAAAAACAGAAGAAGATATGTTCCAAGAAATGATGAAGTATAAGTTTAGTTCAACATTAACAGGGATAATTGAAACTTCTATAGACCTGTTTGGAGAAGAAGGTGGAGCTGGGTTCTATATTAAAGAAGAAAATAGGGTCTACGGATTTTACGAAGAACCATCAATGTTTCCATACCAAAAATTAATTGTACGAATTCCAGTAGGAGAAAGTGGTTCATATATTTGGGTAGAAGAATCCTATAAAAATATTGATGCGAAAATTGCATCTTTGCAACAAAAAACAAACGACATTACGTTAATTATTGTTTTTATTCTTCTTCTTTTCTCATTATTTTTTGGTTTTTCATTTTCGAATAGAATCAAAAAAGTTCTTTTTGGTTTAAAGGATTTAGAGCAAGATCTATATAAACCAATGCCAATAATTGACGGAGAACTGGGAGAAATTTCTAGGGGAATTGATCAATTAGCACAAAGCCTAATTCTGTCTAGAACTAGATCAGATCTTATTCTAAACAATGCATCTACTGGTATGATTTCTATAGATAAAAATAACCAAGTATTGTTTTTTAATGATGCAGCAACAAATCTATTGAACATTAAAGAAGGCTTAATTTCAATGGAACAAATTAGAACAATATTGGGACCAATTATTGAAAATGTAATAAACAGAACTTTTAAAATTGGACATTCATTTTCTTTTGATAACTACCCAGTAAAACTTCCTAACATGCAAAAATATTTCCATATTGTTGTTAGTTCTCATTTAGACCCAACTAAAGAAAAAATCATATTGATTACTCTAGATGATGTTACAGAAAATGTAAAACTGATTAGGGAAGCCGAAAAGAATGAATCTTTAAGAATGCTTGGTATGTTCACAACAGGTATTGCTCATGAAATCAGAAACCCACTTACTTCAGTAAAAGGATTTGTGCAATTACTAGGTAAGAAAGTTGTAAATGTTGATGGAGCACCAAGAATGGTACATCTTGTTACTAGAGAAATTGATAGATTAGAATCATTATTAAAAGATTTAATAACATATGCAAGACCATCAAAAACAAATTTTGAATGGATGCAAGTTTCCGATTTGATTTCAATAATAGAGAAGCTTTTAACAGAAAAAATTAAACAGAGAAAATTAGTTTGGTATGTCAAAAATGTAGAAAAACTTGAAATATGTGCAGATTCAAGAAAAGTTCATCAAGTTTTGTTTAATCTTGTTTTGAATGCTATTCAGTCTGTAAAAATTGATAAAGGCGAAGTTACTGTATACGGAATAGAAGAAAACGATTATTTCTGGATATGCATAAAAGACAACGGATACGGTATAGCCTCTGAAGACTTTGGAAAAATATTTACTCCTTTCTTTACAACAAAGGATAAAGGAACAGGATTAGGTCTGGCTATTTCTAGACGCATGATGGAAGACATGAACGGAAAAATTGTTTTTGAAAGTTCCAGAACAAAAGGCACAACTTTTAAGATTGGTTTCGAAAAATGGAGAAAAACTGAAATTCAAAGTAATAATATATAGAAAAGGTATACAAGGTAGTGACATCTTAGCACCCGTATACTTGATTTTTTCTGCTTTGTCTTTACATTTGTAGCATGAGCAAATATAGAGTTTTGATAGCCGATGATGAAGAAGGCGTGCGTGACTTGTGTTCTGCTATAGCTGAAGACGAAGGATACGAAGTTATTACAGCTTCTGATGGCTTAGAGGCAATTCAAAAAATTAAACAGACACTTCCAGACGTAATTCTACTAGATGTAAGAATGCCAGAAATGGATGGTATGGAAGTTTTTCAAAGAATTAAAGAAGATCTAATTGATTCTCCTGTCATATTTGTCACTGCATTTGGTTCTTCCGATCTTGCTATAGACGCAATGAAACAAGGTGCATACAATTACATTACAAAACCATTCGATATTGACGAAATAAGAATTGTTTTAAAAAAAGCACTAGAGCTACGAAAACTTACAAACGAAGTAACAAAATTAAGATCAGGGCAACCAGATGTTCCAGATGAAGTTGAATTAGTAGGTACTTCTCAGGTTATGCAAGACTTGTTTAAAAATATTGGTAGATGTGCAAAAAATGATGCACCCATTTTAATACAAGGGGAATCTGGCACAGAATCAGATCAAGTTGCAAGAACTATACACCGAAAAACCTTCAACGAAAAAGGCACATTTGTTGAAATATCATGCTATGAAGACAAAGAATCTTTTTCAAGTGAAATAGATAAGATTAAACCTCTCATAGATTCAACAATCTACATAAAAGACATACATCTTCTAACTTCAGAATGTCAATCAATACTGCTAAAAAAATTATCCGAAACAGGTGGTTTTCGCCTGATTACTTCTACAACTAAAGATGTTTCGCAAAAAGTTAAAGAATCTTCATTTAATGAAGAATTGTTTTTTAAAATTGGTGCAGTAAGAATAATGCTACCAAATTTGAATGAAAGAATAGAAGATATTGAAGAGCTGGGAAATTTTTTCCTTCAACAGTTAAATAAAAAGTATGGGAAAAATGTTAAAGGGTTTACCTCAGATACATTAGAAATACTAAAACAATATAACTGGCCAGGAAATGTTAATGAATTAAAAAATGCAATTACGCACAGTATGATTTCTACCAATAATGGATTGATTACGAAAGAGAATTTACCTCCATTCCTTTTTGCAAAAGTTATTGAGCAAAAAGTAGACCCTAACGATATATATTCTGGACTTACCCTCACCAATGCAGTTAAACGCTTTGAAACCAACTATATTAAGAAAACTCTAAAGATTCATAACGGGAATAAAACAAAAACAGCCCAAACCCTTGGTATATCAAGGCGATCTTTATTCAATAAAATGCGATCATACGAACTTTTAGACGAATCTTCGTAAAATAAACAAAAAGTTTAAAAATAATTTGAACCTATCGAAAACTTTAATGTATTTGCATTAAACAAAAGAAATAATAGTAAAAAGTGCTTTTTTTTCTTGATTTTTAATAATTCTTTTGTTTAAATACACTTATAGAAAAGTAGTATTTCTTATGACTATGTGTAATATTGATTTTACAGTAAGTATTTTTTACACCTTAACCTATAGTTAAAGGGGGGAAGGTTATGAACAAAACCTTACGCTTTGTATCTAGTTTAATTGCAGTAACCTTAGTTGTTTCTTCATTTGCAGGAGTACATCATACGAGAGCAGATGCACAAAATATACAGGTTACACCCTATCCGGCCGTTGCAGGAGCACAAGCTTCTTACCAGATTAAGTTTAACGTGAACACGCAGCTTCAAGCTGGTCGAGATTCCCTTTCTGTAATTTTCCCCAAAGAATCGAATCTAGACTCAACAATTTCTTCAGGTAACATTTGTGTTAATCCTAAAGAATTAGT
>JAGLCW010000200.1 GCA_023146045.1 Caldisericia bacterium | reverse complement strand
ATTGGTTTGTTGTAGTCATTGTATGCAATAGTAGCTGCATTTCCATCAGCATCTGTTATGGCTGTAAGGTTTCTTCTGATATCGTATGTATATGTTTTCTTTTCGTCAATTGTATTTGGATCACCATCATCAAGTGATTCTTCTTTTATTGCTGGACTTGCATTTTCAGAGTCAGGCTCAAATGATTTTTTACATCCATCTTCGTCTTCTATTGAAGAAACAGTGCCATCATGATGAAACGTAACCGTCTGTATTGAACCGTCTGGTTGTCCAATTTCAACTATTCTTGGATAAGGACAAGTACAAGATATTGTATAGCGAGCAGATTCTCCAGGCTCTTCAAGTGAATAATCAATTGCAACACCAATAGCATAAAGACATGGATCATCTTCTAAACCAGGAGGAGTTATAGGTGTTATATAGAATAATGGATCTGGAATAGGCATTGAAGAAGTAGTTATACTTACTCCAGTCAATAGGCCCGATGTTGCACTATACTCATAGTGATATGTTTTCCCCTGAGGATCAGTCACTGCAGTCATCTGATTGTTTGTATTGTATTGGTATTGTATTTGTTCATTAAGTGGATTACGTATTTCTACTAAGCGATCATAGGAATCATATGTGTATGACATGCTTCTATTTGAATAGACATCTTCTATTGATGTTAATTGTCCTTGTATGTTATAGTTGTAATTAAGCTCTGCTCCAATAGATGAAGTGATCTTTTGTATTTTACCATCTTCATTGTACCATCTGGAAATATCTTTTGTTGGAGTTTGCAGTTCAAATCTTTCTGTTACAGACTTGGATGTATCACAGATAAGTTTGGAATTGGTTACTTTCGGATTGTAATAAGTTGTTACAGCTGGCATTGCTGTTTGATTTGGATCAAGTACTTTTTGAAAAGAAAAGCAACCACCTTTTTGGCCACTCATTATCAATGCATCATTTCCAGGACCAATAGTTGGATCTCTAGGTAAAGGTATTAACTTCTCTTTTCCAGTGTTACTTTGATAACAAGGATCAAAATAATTTTGAGATGGTCCAAGCAATTGTTGTTCCAAGCAACCCTTAACATCAAATCCAAAATGATTATAACCGTTGCCCATATGGTAACCAGCTGGATTAATTAGAAAGTCGTTATTCCATGGATTCATTGCCAGTGGATAATTGATTCCAGATGGTTTAAAGAATGCTTTTGTTTCTAGTTCTCCATTGGTTCCTATGTCTCTTGCTGACACTGTCTGTACCATTGG
>JAGLCW010000020.1 GCA_023146045.1 Caldisericia bacterium | reverse complement strand
CTTTGACGGATTCTTCGAGGATAAATAGTTCTGGGTTACTAAGAACTCTTTGTAATTCTGAAAATATGTCTACTTTAAATGAAAATGGTATTATTAAAAAATTGGTATCTATAAGTACTTTCTCCATAAAAATGACTAAATTTGGTTCTTTTTAAAAGATTTCGCTTTTGCTCATCTTTAAGGTTTACTTTCGGTGTTCGTAAACTTTAAAAGGTTTTCCTTCCAAGTTTGGGAAATCATGCCCTACTCACCAGAGCAAACTCTGCAGAGTTTACTTCATACTTCGTAAACTCACTACGCTTCGTCTGGCCATCAGCAGAGGAACTCTGCAGGCTTGATGACTTTGTCATCAAATGCCATCATTGCTAAAGCAATTCTTGGCAACGACGGCACAGACGACCATGATTTCCTAAACTTGTTTGGCATCTAATAGTTTATGTGCAAATTTCTCAGCAATGGTTGCAGTAGCAATACTATAAATCATGAAGATTAAAACTAATGGAAGAATAGAACTAATTACTGGTATTTGCATGGTCATTAATGAGAAAACAACAACTGCAACAGCTATTCCCTTGGAGATATTAAGAGTCATAAACACTTTCTCTTTTTTTGTATATGTATTATGAAATGTAAGATTAACTGCAAGGTACCTAATTAATAAGTAAATCCCAAATAAAATTATTGATTGTATAAAGAAAGTTAATGTTAATGGAAGTTTAATGCTGAATCCAATCAATATGAATACTAAGATTTCTAATGAACTTGAAAACATGTAAGAAAACTCATTAAGAATATGTTTTTGTTTAATTGCAATATTACCAAAAAATAATCCTAATGACACAACTGCAATTACTCCTGAGCCATTAAGATTTTCTGCGATTATATAAGTTAATAATGCTGCTGTGATTAATGCTATTGGACTTAATTGATCTGAATAATTTCTCTTCATAATTTTAAAGACTAATATGCCTATGAATACTCCAGATCCTAAACCTACAACAATTTG
>JAGLCW010000002.1 GCA_023146045.1 Caldisericia bacterium | reverse complement strand
ATCCATGTTTTCTGCCTGATGTTGGAACTGGAGGACAAGTAGAAGATATACCACTTAGTGAAAATAACGATAGTTGTTCAGAATATCACCGTAATCCCTCGACAGGAGCCCTGTACCTAGTAGTTTATGGACCTAGAGAAAAAAATGATGCAGGAGAGATGGAAAGCCATGCGTTTTATGTACAAGTTGGAGTGCAAAAAGAATCTGAAGGTTGGATTGATTATTGGGGAGCTGCTGAAATAAAGAAAGGCTTGGAAGGACAAAAGGCAAGCGCAAATCCTGACGAAAAGCAAATGATACAGGGTATTATTGATGCAGTAACTGCAATTGACAGTACTATCCTTCGTGGAACAGGAAACACTGGTCTTTTGTTAAATAGAGCTCTAAATGATGCTTTCTCTGAATCAAATTTATTCCAAAACCAGACTACGACATATAACCGAAAAGACGCTTATTGCTGGGAAGCTTTTGAGGGAGAATATACAGGCGATGAAAAGTATAGAGCATGGATGAAACATTCTATTATTGGTGGGTTTATAGCATCAAAGATGTCTAACGCTGTTTCTGGTGATGCTTATGGTATACCAGATGATGAGCTAAATCGAATGATTGGATTTTCTGTAAGTTTTATGTTTGAAGGTTCTGGTTTTTCTTTGCCTTTATATAACGGATTTGGTCAATTTGATAATATTGATTTAGTTGGTATTGCACATTTGTTGAAGGGTATGATAAAAGAAGAAAGAAGAAGTAGAGATGATGATCGTGGGAAATGGTATGTACCTTTGTTTGAATCCCATAATCCTATGAATATACATGTCAGCTATAAAAATGGTAATGACAGTCATGATGTATTTAGTAGGTTCAATAATGGAGAGGGTCTATCTTGGAAAACAGTAACTAGAAGTCGATTTTTGAATATTATTGCTGGAGTGGGAGTGTTAATAATTAAAGCAAGAGATTATGTTAGCGAATACAACCCTCCACTTAAATATTCGAACAGAAGTGCTTTTTTTTGGTTTGAAGCAGCCCGTCGATATAACGGTGGTTTACAAGACGAGACCAATGATGCTAATTATGAAAGAATATGCAACTATATGAGTAATTTTAAAAGCTTGGATGGCAGATATGGCGAACAAGTTTACTACTATTATGATTATCTGTTAAAGATCAGTGGAATTTATTGATAACACATTTAAAGGAGGAGATTCATTATGCCTAAATGGGTAAAAGTTTTATTATTTACAACAAGTGCAATTGTTTTGATTGTTGTTTCAGCTTTATATGCAGTGTGTAATGTATCGATAAAGATACCAAAATTTATATGTATTCAAGAAGAAAGAATTTGTGAATCAAGCCAGAAAGCTAAAATGAAATCTTTCATTGTTTTAAGTAATAATAATGAGAAAAGCAATTGTCCACAAGAATTTTCAACACTACTAGGTTATAAAACTGCGGAGTGGTCCTCAAGGGAAGGTATGCTTGCTACAGATACTGGGATTTATGTGGTGGATTCTTCTAATCACTATGATTTCTATAAAAATAACAATAAACCATACGAAGATGGTATGAACCTCAGTGTAACAAGGTGGGATACAAAAGGAAATTTCCAATGGGAGTTTATATTAGATCAAGACTATCATTTTCAAAACTACCAGGACATATTTATTGAAGATTACTGTGTCGATGATAAAGAAAATATATACATACTAGGCTCAATCGACCTTCTTGACAGACAATTTTTTATGCGGCGTTGGGTTCCTTTATGCAAGAGAGCATTTGTGTTTTGTTTGTCAAAAAATAAAGAAGTGCGTTGGGTAAAATTTTTTCGCGATGATTTTGAGAACCAAAACATAGTTTCGCATGATGAAAATATATATGTGATATCTACCATCGACTATAAGGGTCGCATTTGGGAGGGACCTTTTAATTACTTAAGATGCTTAAATTCATACACTGGTAGAAAATTATGGACAAAATCTATTAATACTTCAGTTTTTGATTTTGTTCACTCAGATGAACATGGAGTGTATCTGTTAACCTATGAAGACAACAAAACACGCATTTTAAGTTGTTATGACTGGAAAGCACGAAAAAAATGGTCTTGTGAAATATCAGATCCATGTGCGCCTCCTTATGCTTCTCTTCCAAGAAATCAACGGAGGAGAAAAAATAGTTCATGTAACAGCAACGATGATCATGTATATCTTAGTTTGTCCAGCTTTATCCTTGATACGGAAAATGCCAAAATGTTTAATCAAACATATCATTTGTATTCAATTAACAGAGAAGGAAAGATTGAGTGGACACAAACAAATAAACCTCAAGAGAGTACAAGTATTGTTGGCATCAAATGCCAAAACAATCTTCTTTGTATTGTAAGCCAAACTAATACTAAAGAACTAGCCTCAAAAAATGCCTTCCAAAAAGAACTCAAAGGAGAAACCGACTTACTATTATCAATTCTTGATACTCAAGGTGTAGAGAAATGGAAAACATACATTGGAGGTTCAGGACTTGAACCATACTATGGTTCAGCATTGAATAATTCTGGTAAAAAAGTTTGTTTCTTTGACTTCCAAAAAGACCGTATTGTGATTGGATGTTCTACATCAAGTCAAGATTTCCCAATTGACAAAGATTGTCCAGTTAATTTTTATCCTGATGCTGAAGAAGGAGAAATCTCATCTTTGACACCTTTATATAATGTGGTGTGTGTATTTGATACAAATGGAAAATTACGATGGAGTACATATACATCAACAGATAGTGAAACAATTGAAACTAAAAATTATTTAATCGATATTCGTCGTTTTCTATGCAACCATGATTCAGGCAACAGAATAGTAGCTATGACGATTAATGGAGAGCATATTTACTTATTAGAAGATACAAATAATGCAAATATTATTTTAAACAACCCTAAACAAAATACTCTATCCTTTGATGCTTTAAAAGATAGTGGTTCCTATGTGTTAGATATTCTCTCAGAGTATAGTCTCAAATGATCTAACGATGATTGGAGTGAATAAAATGAAAAGATTAACTTGCATTCTAACATTATTGGTTCTTTTTTGTACTACTAGTTCTTGTACTCAAAAGAGTGTCAACGACAATAAAATACATTTAGGTGACGTATGGAAAACAAACGAAGAAACTCCTGGAACAATATTGTTTGATGCATTAGCTTACTATTTGTACCGTTTCATTCAAGCTTCATGATCCTAGGTGTCTGTCGAATTAATCACTAATTTCTTCATCAGTTTAGAATTATACGAAAAATATACAAATGTTTAGAGAATATTTAGACAAATGTAAATCATCAAAATACACTCTTAAACCTTCATGAATGCTTGACATTATGTAAAAGATATGGTAATATTATAGAGTAGTCATTATCTTTTACATCCAGTATCAGGAGAGAAGCATTTGAAGATAAACAGAACTTACAAACAATATGATCCTAAAGCTAATTTTTTACTTGTCGAGTAGAGATGAATCTCTTG
>JAGLCW010000199.1 GCA_023146045.1 Caldisericia bacterium | reverse complement strand
ATTTAGCCTCTAAAAAACATAATAACTCTTACGTTACTATATATAAAATTTTTGTTTCATTCCCTATAACTTTTTTTTTCTGCTTTATTTTTTTGCCAGCAATTTTTCAACATTTCCTACCATTTCCAAACATTTTTATCCTAATAGCTTCATCAATTATCTATCCAATTGAATACATGTTTATTGAAGGTCATTCAGCCAGGAGTTTTTTCTTTCTACTTTTCGTCAGCATTTGGCTTCTATTCGCAACATACTGGCTCAAAAGTTTTTTATTCATTATGCTTTTTGGTCCGGTGTTGTCATTTTCACAGACATATACAAACAAACCGTTACACCGTTCTAATCCAGAAAAACAGAAAAATTGAATCACAAAACAAGTTTTATTGACAGATGGAAACCATATAGACAAAAGACTTCAGCAGTACTAAAAGAAAATACTCCATCCTTCTTTTGTTCGAACAATATTGATCAATCAACTGAAATGGATTTGTTAAAGTCACGTCTACTGAATTTTTATAGGAACAAATCTCTTTCTGAAGTTCTTGATGGTAAAATTTCTTCTAATGACGAAGGTTCATATTTTTACATAAAAACCTCGGAACCAATAGCAATTCAAAAAAACGAAGAAAGCTTAACAAAAAATAGACTTTTATCGAATCTTCGATTGATTAACGGTCTAGGGCAAATCACAGAAAACCATTTTCACCACGAAAATATTTTTAATCTTAATCAAATTCCACATACTTCTAGGTTTTATAAAGAAGCTCAAAAACTAGTAAAACAAATTGAAAAAGGACCATATGACGATCTTTTTTGGAAGTTCTATACATTGTTAGGAAAATCACATCAAGACACATTGCAGCTATCTAGACTGATAAAGACAGAGAATCTAGTTTTTATGGATATTGAAACAATGGGTTTAGGCTCACAGCCAATATCTCTTATTGGAATTGGCAGAGTTCAAAATGATCAAATAGTTATTCAGCAATTTTTTGCTCAGGATATTTTCGAAGAATCATCAATGTTAGAAGCGTTTGCAAATAGCATAAGAAGTTCTGATTATTTCGTAACATTCAATGGTGAACACTTTGATATTCCTTTCATAAAAAATAGAATGCGTTACCTTGGAATAAACGATAAGCTCTTCAATCCAAACTTTGATGCATTGTTTTTTTCAAGAAAAGTATGGAGAAGTACACTTCCAAACTGTAAATTACAAACTATTGAAAAAGAAATATTTGACATTGAAAGAACCGATGATGTTCCTGGAGCATATTGCCCTTCTTTTTATCAGCACTATTGTCAAACAGGAGAAATTGGAACAGTTGTCCCAATAATTCAACATAATCGCCAAGATATAGTCTCTTTAGCATTAATTTTTTTCAAACTCAGAAATATTTGGAGATGATTCTTTTTGTAGAGTTGATAAATTTTTAGTATGAAAATTCCAGAAGTTCTTGCTTGGTTTAAAAAACAAAACAGATTCAATTCTCACACGTCATACATTAAAGAAATTTTATCTAAAGAAGCTGAAACTCAGTCTCTAAATCCACCATTTACTCCAATACTTCAGGAATGGGTTGAACAAAATAACATTAATCTTTTTACACACCAAGTAGAATCAATACAAACAATTAGATCTGGTAAACATGTTATTCTTACAACACCAACAGCTTCTGGAAAAACTCTTGCATACAACTTACCTGTTATTGATGGATTACTAAAGAATCCAAAAAGCAGAGCTCTTTATATCTTTCCAACAAAAGCATTAACAAATGATCAACATAAAACACTCTTATCTATAGATCAAGAGTTAGATAAAACTCTAAAGCCAGCAGTTTACGATGGAGATACTATTAAGCAAAAACGAGCATCCATTAGAAGAAACTCAAGGATAATACTAAGTAATCCATATATGTTGCATATGATTCTTCCGTGGCATCATTTATGGGCAGAGTTTTTTTGCAATATAGATTTCATAGTTTTAGATGAAGCTCATTATTACAGAGGTGTTTTTGGTTCGAATATGGCGATGATTATAAGAAGACTAAAAAGAATATGCTCTGCATATAAATCAAAACCTCAGTTTTTTTTATCAACAGCTACTATTGCAAATCCTGTTACTTTTTCAGAAAAACTAGTTGGAGAACCTTGCGTACATATATCCAAGAATGGAGCACCATCTGGTACAAAACATTTTGTTCTTTACAATCCATACTATGTAGAAAATGAAGAATCTACTACAAACATGGAAACCCAATGGCTTATGAAAACTCTTATTAAAAAAAATGTTCATACACTATGCTTCTCATTATCTCGAAGAAACACAGAGTACATAACAAAAGAAGTACAGCAGTACTTTGCAAAACGAAACCCTCTACATAAAACAAACATTATTGCATCATACAGAGGTGGGTATTTACCTGAACAAAGAAGAGAAATTGAGAATAAATTGAAGCTTGGTAAATTGAAAGGAATTGTTAGCACAAACGCATTAGAAGCTGGAATAGACATTGGCTCACTAGATGCTGTCTTAATGAATGGATATCCAGGCACAATGATTTCTACCTGGCAACAAGCAGGTAGATCTGGTAGAGGAAAAGATGACTCCCTTGTAGTACTAATTGGAAGACAAAACCCATTAGATCAATATTTTCTTAACCATCCAGAAGAGTTTTTTAATAGGGATCCTGAATTTGCGATTATTGACTTACATAACCAATACATTTTATGGGGACATTTGCTTTGTGCAGCGAAAGAATTCCCACTAACAGAAAAAGACTCCCACCATTTTGGAAACTACTTTTTACATGAAGTACTTTATCTAACCAATGAAGGTTTGTTAAAATCTAATGGGAAAAAATGGTTTTATGGGCTTTTAGAAGAACCATTTAAAAATGTTGCAATTAACAATATTGGATCTGATAGATTTTTTATGTATTCAGAAACTGGTTTGATTGAAACATTAGACAGAGAACAAGCATACAAAGAAGCTCATGAAGGATCAATCTATATTCATCAAGGTGAAACGTATATCGTTCAGAAAATGGATTTATCAAGTAATACAATTACTGTCAAAAAAGAGAATACTCAGTTTAACACAGAACCTCAAATACATATAGATGTTTCAATAGTTCAACCAGTTGAAACTAAATCTTTCCATTATTTCAACCTTACGTTTGGTAAAGTAAATGTTACAGAAGAATACTATTCATATAGAATAAAGAGAAAGTCCACTGTTTTAAATGAATTCCCGTTAAATCTTCCTCCAATAAATTTTGACACAACATCTTTCTGGATTGATATTCCGATGAAATTTCAAGAAGAACTCCTTTCGAAATATGACTCAAAAAAGCTTCAAGGTGGCATACATGGGGCAGAACATGCAATTATTGCGATGATGCCATTGCACGTCCTATGCGACAGAAGAGATTTAGGTGGTCTGTCTACATTGTTTGATCCTCAAACAGGATGTGCTAGAATTTTCATATATGATGGCTTTCTAGGTGGAATAGGGTTGTGCGAGAAGGGATACAGCATCATTTCTAATTTACTTAAATCTGCTTTAGCTTTAGTTGAAGGATGTAAGTGCGACGCAATAGATGGTTGCCCAGCATGTATACACTCTCCAAAATGTGGAAACGACAATCAAACCCTTGACAAAGAAATGACAATTAAGTTGTTAAAACTGCTTCTATAGATAGTTCAGAGTTTCGAGTTTATAAACAAATCGCTATAATAGAATAAACTTCTCAAGGAGGTCTCTGGTTATGAAAAAAAAATGTCGCTGGATTTCGATTATTGTATCAATCAGCATATTGCTTTCTGGTATTTCATCAGTAAACGCTGAAACTGATTTAGTGTCAGTAGCACTCGAAGAAATTTCTTTCACAAAAGAAATGTGTACCGTTTCGGAAAATGCAATTGACAAAACATATGGAGATGATTATTTCAGGCTACCATTTTTTAATGATCAACTTAGAAATCCATTAGAAACACCTAGTTTTTTTAAAAATAGTGTCGATTTCATAATTAAGAACAAAAACTCACTGAGAAATTTAAATTGGTTTTCATCATATAGGCTTGGATACATGGTAGCAGCATATCCACAGTATGAACCAGACTATACTCATAGAATTATTGATAGCGCACCTTTACTGTATGCAATTGCAGATATATACACATTACACCAAGAACCTCTTCCAAGCTACATGTTTGAAGCTCTGAAGGAAGATTTACTAAGTGTGCCGCTTGATCTTCAAATAGAATTAGCAAAAGTATTATATGCATCAATGGAATTTGAACTAGCTCGAGACAAAGCTTTTTCATCAACTGAAAAAATCAAACTCGTTGAAGCATTCAGAAATCCTACAGCAATTCTAACAAGCGATGGTTTTGACGACAATACATTCAGTATTGCCTCTACGGTAAATTATGGACAACTTTATTTTGCTTCAGTCATATTAAACAAATATCTAGATCAATGCATGAAAAATTTACACAAAATATCAGTTCCTAATGATCTGAATTTTTCTTTTGATACGCCAATGGGTAAAATTATTTTCCGAGATTCAAAAGATAATATTTTTACACAACGAAACATTCTTCTCTCTCTTGATGCGGGTGGAAACGATAGATACATAAACTCAGCTGGAGGGAATGACTCATACTTCAATCCTGTTTCAATATGTATTGACATGGAAGGAAATGACATATATGTATCAGAAGATTCAAATGTGTTCTCCCAAGGAGCTGGAGTATTTGGTTTTGGAGCATTGATAGATTTTCAAGGTGATGACACATACAATAATTCACAATATGGACAGGGCTTTGGCTGCTTTGGTATAGGAATTCTTCAAGATTATCAAGGTGATGACACATACAATTGTGATTTTTTGGGTCAAGGAGCTGGAGTATTCGGAATAGGTATTTTGAATGACATTGAAGGGTCAGATAGATACGCTGCATTTTCCTTTGGACAAGGTTTTGGATACGTAAAAGGATTAGGTCTTCTCTTAGATTGTGCTGGTGATGATGTTTATGTTGCAAATGACGAAGACGTATCTGGATCTAACCCACAATCGACTGACCATAACACTAGTTTTTGCCAAGGAGCTGGATTCGGAAGAAGAGCAGATCTAGCTGAAGGAAACTCTATGTCAGGAGGAATAGGACTTCTAATTGACATAGAGGGCAATGATAAGTATTCTTGTGGTGTTTTTGGCCAAGGAACTGGTTATTGGGCTGGTACTGGTATTCTTTATGATGGAAAAGGTTCAGACTCATATAAAGGTGTTTGGTATGTTCAGGGTGCTGCGGCTCACTTTGGTATTGCGCTGCTTATGGATGTCGAAGGTGATGACACTTACGATGCTCTTATGAATATGGCTCAAGGTGCTGGACATGACGTCTCTCTTGGTTATCTTATAGACTTCTCTGGAGATGACATATATACATCTCCAAACCTTGCCCTTGGTGGTGGCAACGCTAACGGTTTAGGATTCTTTGTAGATGCAAATGGTTCTGATAAATACCAGCTAAGAAGAAAAAACGCTACCAACCTTGGAAAAGCAAGCTGTGTTGCATATCCTGAAACATCCTGGCGTTATGGAAAACTCACACTTGGAGTGTTCATTGACAGAAATGGCAATGACACATACATGACTGCAGACGAAAATGGTGAGTTTACAATTCCTGACGAACGCTCTGGTAATGATAAAACATGGTCGTTTATACACGATAAAGTACAAAACGCATTCGGATGTGCAGTTGATTCCAATGGGGGATCAATCCATGGTCTTTTACCGGTAATTCCAAAAACAGAGGGATAATTATGGAAAAAAGTATTGATTTTTTAATTATGGCTGGAGGAACTTCTCCAGAATGGCACAAACCTTCTATCTCAAATAAAGTACTAATACCAATTTTACAAGTGCCTTGCATTAAATGGGTTTTAAATGCATTTAATAATTCTACAAACCAATTTTCATCAGACATAAACACTGTTTTGGTAGGCACTAGATCATTAAAACTAGAAGGTTTTACTTCACAGTGCTCTACTTTTGTAGAAGTTCCACAAACAAACAAATTATCTGATAATGTCAGAACTGGTATGGAAGCATGCAACGGTGAATTTGTAGTTATGACAAGTGGAGACATCCCTTGCATTAACACCCAGGTAATTTCTAATCTACTAATCAATATAGAAAAATTCAAAGATTTTGATTTAATCATTCCTTTAATAACTAAAGAATCGGTTGAAGCATTGTTCCCAGGGTCACAGCGCACATATGTAAAAATTAAAGAAGGTAATGTAAAAATTGCCAATGCTTTTATTGTTAAAAGAAGTGCCTTTCATAAATTAGAGAAAATTATGAATTCATTCATTGAAAACAGAAAAAGTGTGTTCAAGTTAGCATTAAGCTTTGGTCTAATCAATTTGTTGAAACTTTTTATTTTTAAATCAATCTCTGTTGAGCAACTTGAAAAAGCATTTTTTAAAGCTGTAGATATAAATGTAAAAGGCTATTTTACAGTCGATGCTCAATTGGCTGTAGATTTAGATAAAGAATCAGACATTAACAACCTTACTGAATATTTGAGAGGTATAGAATGACAATATTTCAAGCAGTAATAATGGCTTTTGCTCAGGGCATAACAGAATTTCTTCCCATAAGTAGCTCTGGTCACCTTGCTGTTATACCTTTCATTTTTAATTTCCAAAATGAGATATCTCTTTCCTTTGACATATTGCTACACATGGCTACATTGATTGCAGTTGTTATATTTTTATGGAAAGACATCGTTGAGATTTTCAAAGGAATGATTTCTGGGAAAAAAGATACTTGGGTATTAGTTTTAAAAATCATTTTAGCCATTGTACCAGCGGCAATTGTTGGGCTTCTTTTTAAAGATCAAATTACAAAATTATTCTTTGATCCAAAATTAGTTGGTTTTGCATATTTTGGTACAGCTGCTTTGTTATTCTTAACTTTTTTCCTTAAGGATGGTGATAAAGGAATATCATCCATCACATGGGGAGATTGTTTAATGATTGGAATTTTTCAGGCATTTGCTCTAATTCCAGGTTTCTCTAGATCTGGGTTTACTTTAGTTGGAGCCATCCTTATTGGAATGAAGAGCTTAGATGCTTTTAAATTTTCATTCTTGATTTCAATACCTGCAATATTAGGTGCGTTTATCCTGGAAATTGGATCTATTGAGTCTACAGCAGCTTTATTCTCTTCAGCATCCTTGATTGCATTCTTTGTCGCTGTCGTTGTTGGTCTTGGAGCATTGTGGATACTTAAGTGGATACTTAAAATGAAAAAACTATACTGGTTCGGATTCTATTGCGTTGCATTAGGAATAATGTTGATTGCAACTTACTAATGAAAAATAAAGTAACCACTTTATACAAGTGCAAAGAATGTGGATATACATCACCAGGAAAAATGGGTAAATGCCCAGAATGTGGTGGTTGGGGTACATTTGAACAAACTACTATTGGCAGGAGTCAAGGCTTTTCAATGTCTACTCCAATTAGTGCACCTGTACCATTAACAGAAATCAATAACGACACTAAAAAAAGGTATTCTACAAATCTTACTGAAGTAGACAGAGTTCTTGGTGGAGGTATTGTTCCTGGAAGCGTAATATTAGTAGGTGGAGAACCTGGTATAGGAAAATCAACATTGTTGCTTCAAATTGCAGATTCTTTACTAAAAGAAGTATCAAAAGCTAGCACCAATGATATTAATAAAACCATCCTTTATGCGTCTGGAGAAGAATCCCCATCTCAGATTAAATTAAGAGCAAATCGTCTCAGTATTAGCAATAAAAATCTTCTGTTAACTTTTGAAACAGAGATTTCAAGTATTCAACAAATGGTCAAAGAATATGATCCGTGTGTTTTAATTGTTGATTCAATTCAAACTGTATACACAAACTCCATAGAAGGAACAGCTGGAAGCATTTCTCAGATTAGAGAAACAACACAAATTCTTGTAAATTTAGCAAAAAGAAACAACATTACGGTTTTTATAGTTGGTCATGTTACTAAAGATGGCAATATTGCAGGCCCAAAATTTTTAGAACATCTTGTTGATGTAGTTCTATACATTGAGGGTGAAAAAAACAGCATTATTAGGATGCTTAGAAGCAACAAAAATAGATTTGGAGAAACTGGTGAGTTGGGTATTCTTTCTATGAAAGAAAAAGGGCTTATGCCAGTTAGTGATCCGTCGGAGGTTTTTCTTGGAAAACTAGATTCATCTCGATCTGGTACTCTTATTTTCCCATCACTTGAAGGCATTAGGACATTATTTTTAGAGATACAAGCGCTTTGTACCCAATCTTTTACTCCAGTTCCTAGAAGGGTAATAAGTGGTAGCGATTTCAATCGAACAATAATGCTAGCAGCAATTCTTGAAAAAAGAATTGGAGTAAGCTTTATTGGATTGGACTATTTCGTAAACGTTACTGGTGGAAGTCGTATAAATGACCCTGCAGCAGATCTGGCAATTTCAATTGCGTTACTTTCTTCTAGGTCAGATATTCAATTGCCCTCAAAGCTAGTTGCCTTTGGAGAGGTTGGACTCTCTGGAGAAATTCGTCCGGTTGTTGGAGCTGAGAAAAGAATTCAAGAGGCACAGCAAAGAAAATTCTTTCCAATTTTCGTTCCATCAGGAAGTATTTCAAAACCATCAAAGAATTCATCTATTATTGAAATATCTCATATAAATGAGATTGTAGAAAAATTGAAATAGAATAGTACTTTTTCGCATTTTTCTAAATTATTTGCTTTTTTTTGAAACTTTTGTCTTTTTATATTTTGCATTTGGTTTTATACTAATGTATGTTTACTAATCTCAGAAAAGTACAGAAAAGGAGATCAAATGAATATTGCAAGGCTAGGTATTAAAAATTGGCTGTGTGGAAATAATTCCTCAAAAAAACAAACTTTTTTACTTCATAAATCTATACTAAAATACATTGTCCTTTTTACAGTATTTTCTATGGTTTTTTCAACAATTCCTCTATCGTTTGCAAATGCTGTTACATCAGAGTCTTATTGGCATGGCAATGGGTATCCATTATCTCTAATTGAAAATGGAAGTAATTCTGCTGGTAGAAAATCTTCTGATGCAGAATTTATTTTTCACACAACTTCAAAATGGACTACAATTGTAGCTGATTTAGAGTCTGGCAATCTCCTTTTCATTGCAAACATATTTGAGCTAAGTGGAACATCTCTTATTGTTCCATTTGGGTTAACATATAACTCCTTTAACTCCACAGAAGACATTGGATTAGGAAAAGGATGGATGTCAAATCTTCATTCTTGTGTTTTTGAAAACACTCAAACAGGCTCTATAACATATATGACTTCTAGTGGTGCAAAAATTGAATTCGAATACGATTCTCAAAACCAAAATTACAAGAATCCATATGGCTTTAAGGGCAAAATCGAAAAAACAACAAGTGGATACCAAGTAACATTACTTGGTGGATCAACAATGAATTTTGATACTTCTGGCAAACTAGTTAGCGTTGAACCAGCATGTGGAATTGGATATACAATTTCATATTCAAATGGTCGGCCTTCTGAAGTTACAGATAATCTAAATCAAAACTGTAAATACACTCTTGCTTGGAATACGAACGGTAAGCTTTTAAGTGTTACAGACGGAATGAACCATATATGGGCACTAGTATACAATCAAAATGAAACTCAATTAGTTTCGATTATTCAACCTAATCAAGAATCATACTCATGTTCTTTTTCTTATGATATAGATAATCTTTTAACAGGGCATAACGACTTCCATGGCATACCCTACACTATTAGCTACAATACAAATTCACCAAAACAGATTTCATACTGGACAGTACCTACAAATAACAAAACTACATTTACATATTCAACACCTTCAACCCTTTTCTCTAAAAAAACAGAAGTATCTGATCCAGAAAACTCAAAAACAAATTATTTGTTCGGCATCGTCTCTAACAAACTTGAAAAAATATCTCAAACAGAAAATAATCAAGAGCTGAAAAAAACTTTTTCATACAATACGAGTGGTTGGGTAACATCATCCAAAGATTCTTATGAAAACGAAAAGGTTTACATATACGACAATGTTGGAAATCTTATAAAGTCAATTAATCCTCCTGCAATAACTGGTGGAGCACAATATTCTATTGAAAGAACATACTCACCAAGCAATGATGTTCTTGGTTTATTAACTTCAAGTAAAGAAAAAGCATCTCCAAATTTATGGAATGAAACAACATATCTATATGAAGATATTGATGCTCCGTGTAAACCATCTAAAATAATCAACGCATTAGCAGAAGAAACAACTATAGATTACAATAGCTTTGGGCAAATTATTTCTGTAACTAAACAAACTCAAACTGGAGTAAAAACAGAAACTAACCAATACGATCCATCAAATGGGAAATTAATTTCATCTTCCAATTACAGTGGAAATGAAACTTCATATGTTTACAATAACAATGGTAAAGAGATTCAAAAGAGTATATTTGAAGGAACAATAGCGTCTGGAACACCAGTTAATAGCACTTCAACCACTCGAGATGAGTATAACTACTCTATTAGTACAAATGATTCAATCACAAACGAAGTAACAACTAGCATTTTCGGGAAAAACGGAGAATTAAATAGCGTAACAAATAAATCTGGATGCTCATCTAGTATTGTTTATACAAAAGCAATAAATAGTGTGCTAACAATTGCTCCTTCAAAGAATAACAAAACGTCACCCGTTGACTCTTCTGTGTTCCCAAATAGCATTTTAGTAAATCACATTTCTTCAATTAACTTACAATCTACTCCACGATACTCACCAAATTACTATTCTCAAACAGATTCAATGGATCATAATGCTGAATTTGCATATAAAAGCAATGGGCTGTTAAATACTTTAAATAATCACTTGGGCTATTTAAAAACCTACTCTTATGATTCAGTAAACCGGCTGAACTCCATAACTCAACCTGATGGGAACGATATATCAATTTCTTACAATAACAATTGTCTTAAAACAAACATTTCTAGTGATAGCAATGGTACAACATTGTTCACGTACGACAATTGTAGCAGGGTTGTTACAAAAAATGATCCTGTTTCTGGATTATTAACATATTCATACACCGTAAGAGGTGATATATTAGCTGACGAAACAGGCTCATACTCGTATGACATTATTGGAAGAAAAACAAGTGTTTCTTATGCAGACGGTACTACCGACTCATGGAGCTACACAAATGATGGCTATCTATCATCACAGAATGGTATAAATAGAACATTTGATTTGTCTGGAAATGCTTTATCATGGGACAATGGCACAAACAGTGCATCTTATTCTTATCAAGGTGGATTCTCTTCACTTGGTCTACCTTCAAACATTACCGGGCAAGTAGAAATTAGCAGCTACGGCTTACAGTATAACCAAAGACACTTGCTAGGGTCTATTGATAACACAAGCAAAACAATGCAAGGCATTTTTGCTTACACATATTCAGATCAAAATAAGTTAACTTCATTATCAAATCCAAATAATACTCAATTGAACAGAACTTACTCAAACAAACTACCAGATAAAATTTTAGTCAACAACACTCAAACTCAAGAGAAATATCTTGATATTGATACTGATTTCAACGAAAATGATCAAAGAACCTCGTACAAACATTCTGTTCCTGCAGGTCAAAATCTTTTTACAGAAACCAACACAATTAGCTATAAAACTGGAAATTACTTAGGCAAAGTTGATTCAATTTCTTCGCTATTGCAAAATCGTTCAATATCTTATGGCTACAACTCACTAAATGGTCTTATAAATTCTCTAGAATTCTCTGATCTTGGAACATTTGGGATAAACCATAATAATAACGGAACATTAAGCTCATTTAGTTATCCAAATAACCAAGGTAGTGCTTCTTTTGTTTATAATGCAGCTTTTAATAAGTTATCCGGAATTACTCTTCCAGACAATAAAAATATATCTCTATCTTGGAATAGTAAGAACTTAGTAACTGGCATTACATGCAATAATGTTAACTCAACAACCACTTATAGCATGAGCTACAACAATAATAACCAAATCACGTATCTTAAAAAAACAGAGGACGGAACTCAATTAAACTATTGGACTTTTTACTATGGACCAAATGGTTTAGAAAAGGCTAGCAAATTTGACTACTCTTTAGGCTCTGTATCAATAACTCAAGATTTTACAACAGATACAAGAGGAAGATTATTATCAATGACATATAGTAACATGAATGCTGGTTCTCAGCCCACAAACGAAGAGTACTATTTCCATTCAGATGCATTTGGTAATATTTGTTTGTTAACAAATTCAAATGGTCAACCTGTTGCCTCATATCAATATGATTTACATGGTGGTAAGGTATTGAACAAATGGAATCCAGACAACATTGAAAATCAATTCATGCAAAGTGGTTTTCTCGGTGCTCCATCTATTTCATTGCCACTAGATTCTAATGGCAATGATTACATTGTAATCCCAAGAAATTCAAACATTATAGAAATTGGTCTAGATCCTGGATTAATAGTTATAGACATACCCACTAAAGGAGTAGATCTAAGACATAATCCGTGGAAAGGAATTAAGATATTATCTGAAGATGAGGAAGAATGCAAGCCCTGCCCAGAAGGTGAATACCATGTTTGGACATGTACATATAAATGCTATGAATTTTCACCAAGCAAAGGTGACGGAGAATTCTTAGCAATAGAACAATCTGAAGACTCAGAAAAATGTTCTGATGGCTACTACACTTTGAAAAACTTCGAAGGTAGAGATGTAAAAGTACATTGCATTCTATGTACTAAAAG
>JAGLCW010000198.1 GCA_023146045.1 Caldisericia bacterium | reverse complement strand
TTTCATCAATCCTACGAAATGGATGATTAATGTCGACTTTCCAGATATCCAAATCTTTTGGTAGCTTATAGTTACCAAGGTATCTACTAAATGAACCCTTATATGAAACAGAATCAAGCCAGTTTTTATACACCAGCTCAAGTTTCTTGTTGCAACAATCTTTGGCTAAACCATCGAGTATTGTTTTCACTACCTCATTTGCTAGCGTAGAAGCAGGCTTATTAAAATAATCTTGGTTGAGTAATTCATTAACTTTTTTGTAAAATGTTTCCAGAAGTTTCACGTCATACTTATCTTTTGAATATGTTCGTGGGTCATGAACAAAAGGTAGAAGCTCCTTTTCAAGGTCAAAGATTTCGGTTGCTCCCTTGTGTTTAAGATCCATCCAATAAGAGCTATCTTTGCCGACACTAACTTTAGCAGCTGTAATCAGTTCTTCTTTGGGAAGATTTATATTAAGACTCAGGATTTTGTGAACCTTGTATTTAACATAGTTTTGAAGGTAACGGATTTCTAAACAGCCACAGGTTTCACAATATTCTCGTATAAACTTGAGATCATCTTTCTTTGAATGAGTATATATGAGAAACTTTTCATGACTCTGTTGAGACTTTTCGATGAGATACTTTACATGTAATTCTTCTACTTCGGAGTTTGCATGGTGAATGGTGTATTCTTTATCTATAGTTTTTAGTAGAAACTCTGCATCGCCTGATTCATCAATAAAAACTGCAACATTGTGTTGTTCATAAATATTTTCCAGATCTTTTTTAAACCATTGGTCAATCATTCCAATTTCCTTTTGATAATACACTTAAATTGATTGCCATCACGGTCATCAATAAAATCAATATCAGGATAATTTTTAAGTGCCCTTAAGATCCCTGACCCCACACCACTATATGGTAGTATATAACGTGCGAAGGAAGCTAAAACAGGATTTCGCATATTAGAATTACCTGCCTTTACATTTTCAACTGTAAGGTTGTTAGGAAGAGTGCCAGGGCTAACAATAACAATGCGATTAGAGAAAATAAAAACGCGGATTGGAGCAGAAACAAAATAATCTCGATGAACTAGAGCATTGGCAATAAGTTCTTCTAAAACAATTCGTGGAATTTCAGGTTTACCAACGCTATTTATGCCTTGCTCTCCCTGTATATGTTTAAGATTAGTTAAAATAAAACTAATGGTTTGTTGGAAAATATCTGATATTTTTCCTGTTATGTTTTTTTTGTCTATGTAAGATTCTGTCGTAATGCTTTCTCCTGGAAATGATACTGCTACTACAATGTAAGCTGGTAATCTGTTTGAAGGTGATCGTGCAAACAATAGTGCCCCAGTAAGATTTAAATTACCGTTTTCCCCGAGGTTCAAATTGTTTATAATTTTATCTAAAGAGATTTTTTGACTATCTAACGATTCACCATATATTTTCTCAAAAATCTTGCTAAAAAAAGGCATATCTAAGTCAGCGATAGTCATTCCGTTTGCAGGAGTTGTATCGGCGTGAACCATTCCAGAATCCTGAAATAACCGTTGGATTTCTTCGCGAGAAGTTGCTTTTCTCTTATCTGCTCCATTCTTGACCCAAAAAGCTCCATTCTTATCTTGATATGGCTTATTGATTCCTTTGGCTACATAAATGATCAAAACTCGTTTTTCATTGACCATTACAATTTCTGTTAGTGGATTAACTGCTGGCTTTACATTTTGGCTGGCAGCATTTGAGAGGAGTTGGTTGATTCGGTGGATATCATTAGAACTTAGACCTTCAATTTCTCCATCATCAGAAACACCTACAAATATTTTACCACCAACTGTATTACTAAATGCAATAAGCTCTATAGCTAGTGCATCTACATTGTTAATGTTTTTTTTAAACTGATTCTGGCTGTCTTCTCCCCTTGTAATAGTCTGTATGATGTCTATGATTTCCATATTCTATATATTTCCTTTCGACGATCGAATGCTTCTTTGCCGCCTTCCATTATGTTTACGATTGTTTTTTGCGTACATGGGTTATCTACACTACCAGCGCAAACTGTTACTTTTTCGTCTGTAAAAGAGCATGCAAGAACTTGTTCTGCGTCACCTAGTACAGGTATATTTGGATTATGTGTAGCGAAAATGAATTGAACTTTTGGTTTTATCTGGCAAATTAATTTTATGACATCCTCGTAAATAGTTTGATTATCAAGATCGTCTTCTGGTTGGTCTACAATGATAACATCATTATCTTCCTGGCTGAGAACAAACAGTATTAGGGCTGAGGAACGTTGTCCAAGTGAGTGATGTTGAAGTTCTTTTCCACGGTATAGAATTGTAAATTTATTTGGAGTCTTATAAGTAAGGAGGATTTTCAAGTTTTCAATAAAAAGATCTGACAGTATGTGAGGATTGCTACCAAAATACTTTTTAGCATTTTTAAAATCTTTGTAAATAGAGACAAAATCTACATATTGATCAACAATTCCCTGGTAGGTTGTTTCGCGAATCCCACTACCTTTAAACATATCTTTCATGAAAGAAATGAATGCAGCTTTGTCTTCCTTATAACCAGAGGTGATTGATATTGAAGATTTACCAGAACCAACTTTGTCAAGTTCGGTTTTAATCATGGTGAATTCTTCAAGCCAGTATACATTTAGTTTTTGAAGTTCAACAAGCAGTTGGTTTTGAAGGATATTCTTCTGATCTTCCTGGTTTTTTAGTACAGAGAGGAGCTGATTAGCAGAAGCTAAAGCGTTTTTAAGTTTTAAAAACTCATCTGAACTAATGTTTTGTGTATCACTACTTTTTAGTTCTTCACTTAGTTTACGTTTAGTTTCAGCAAATTCTTCAACCATACCTTCACGAATAGTAGACAATTCATTTTGAAAAGCAGACAATGAATTCTTTATATCTTTCTCTTCAACTAGCCATTTTTTTACATAGTCAACAAATGAAATGTAAGAGTCATAGTTTTTATAAAAATTAACAAATAAAGCATCATTGTTCTTAGAGTTATATCCTTTTAAATTCCGAAGGTCATCTTCATGTTGTGCAAGCAGACTTTCTATATTAGTCACAAAACTATTTGTAAGCTGAATGCCTTTATCTATGGTCCTTGCATCGTTGGCAAAATCCAATTGCTTTTGAAGTTTTTCCTCAAAACCATATTCAGTATAAACTTTCAATTGATGTTCTGTATCCTGTTTAATCTTTGTTTGTTCATTGACCATATCATGTGCATTTGAAACTTTGATAAGTCTGTCAACTGCTTCCGCAACTTTTTCTTTCTGCATGGAAATGCTTCGGCGGATATCACCCAATTTTGAGCCAAGTAATTTGTCCACAAGATCTTTTTCAAAACCTTCACCTGTGTTGGAAAGATCTTTTTGCCCAAAGTAGATTGGTTTATGCAATACGGTTTCACGGATAGAAACACCCGGTTGTAATTTGCCATCAATTAACACTTCGGAATATTTTTCCTCCCAAGTATGTCGGATTGTGTAAGGCTGACAATGCCGATTAATGGCATCTATTTCTACTGTACCACCGCTTCCTAAGGTGAAACCAACTAGGTCTTGTTTGTATTTTTTGTCACCGGCATTATCACCGAATTTAATGTCCAGAACATAACGTAGTGCTTCTAGAATGGACGATTTACCACTACCACGAATCCCAATCAATGTATTAAGTTCTGGAGAAAAGTGTAGTTCCTGCCCAGATAATGTTCCGCCAGTAAAGCGTATAGAACGAATGTATGAATGCTGATAATTGATCGGTTCCGAGGAAACCCTATTGTCCTTGTCTATTAATGCAAACTTTACTGAGTCATACGAATAATCTCCAAGCTTTAAAAAGCACTTTTGACCTTTGCCAATTTCTTCAATTGACTTGCAGTCGGAACCTTCGACTTCTGCTGGATACCAATCACCAAGCCAGTCTTGTATTTT
>JAGLCW010000197.1 GCA_023146045.1 Caldisericia bacterium | reverse complement strand
TCTGTTGTTATAGATACCGGGAGCGAAGGTGACGTGATAACTATAGTTGTTGATCACTTTGACTCTGGAGGAACTGGTGAAATTACATTAGAGGGCGAAGGCAAGTTAGTTTTTGTAATTAATGATACTTTTGACTTTCATGGTGATTCTGAGTTTAATGCAACAGGAGCTCCAGATTCTATGATGGTTTTGTATAAAGGTGAAGACGATTTTAATTTTGGTGGGAATCAAGATTTTACTGGTTCAATCTACATTGAGAAAGCCAATTTAAACCTTAGAGGTAGTTCAAGTAATGCTGGTAATATTATAGTAGGTGGAGACAGCGTAGAGGTTCATGGTGGTGGAAATGTTCGCCTTGGTGATTCTCTTCTTTATGCACCACTTGCTGAATTAAGCTTAACTGGATCTGCAAACCTACAAGGCAAAGTTGTTGCTAACACTGTTAGCCTTAAGGGAAACTCTGTAATATCCTTCTCCCAAGTTTCTGTTAGTGAAGATTTTTATTGGGATCCTTATTTGACTGAAGAATAAAAAAACACAATTAATGAAAAAGCCCAAGCTGCTGAGCGACTTGGGCTTTTTTTATGTAATAATGTAATGATTACTTTATTTTTCTTGCTTCTAAATAGTATCTTTTTTCGTTTGCTTCTCCCATAGAGAATGTTTTTCTTGGTAAACACCCATCACTTGATATAACATTAAAAAGGTTGTTTTTTTGAATGCTTTTTAGTAAAAAACCAATACTTGAAATGGATTTGGATAGTTTTTCTAGACTTTTTTCTCCATGTATGTAATCCATTGTCATTTCGGGATGTGTTTCTCTATATTTATCTAATAATTGTTGTAGCACACCAAGTGTAAGTTCTCCTGAAATATTACTCAATTGAATTTTTGACTTGATACCGTTGTTAATTATTTCTACGCTTTTCCCATCTCCCTGAATGAATGAAAGCAAATCGTCAACATCTACATTACTAACAATACGATGAATTGGTTCAAACAACAAATCTGGATCATGCAGGTTGTTAAGTTCTACCAAAGCAAATCTTGCTGGGTGTGTTTTAAAATCTTTTTCACTTATGGTTGTTTTGAGATTATCCCAACATTGCTTTGCTGTTGCTAAAGAGTGATTCCCATCACCTACAGCATATAAAAGACCATCTTTTGTAGTAAGTTTTTCTAAAGTAGACATTAAATGCTCAATGGTTTCAGGATCTTCAATTGCATAACCCTCTATGTGACCACCATTTATCATTAAGTCAAAATCGTATACGCACCTTAGATACATTGTTTGTTCAGACAACGGTTCAATAACTGTTTCATCCGGATCGTCTATCAATACTAGCACATGGGGTAGTTCAAGCGGTGAGTTTTCTCGAATTTCAACGCGTGGTGGTATTCTTTCAACAACAGTTTTTTCGGTAGCTCTTACCATTGCTTTAGAGCCTTCAGAAAAATCATATTGATCTAGGTCAATACTAACCATTATGCCTTTTCTTTTAGAACCATTTGGGAATGTCCGATTAACAAAAATAAAACCATCTACTGAGTTTTCTAAAACATTTTTATCAATGTATTGTTGCATTTGATTATTTATTGTTTTTATTTTTTCTTGCTTATTAACTTTTTCAAGATAAGCTTCTGGAAATATTATGTGATATGTGGAAGGATTATTCCCCACTATTGAGCTAACTTCTTCCCAATACTCTGGTTCGCTTGTAAATTGATCGCATGCTATTACAGCCCATGTTTTTTTTGAAATATTGCTGTTTGGTAACAATATTGTTGGAACGCAAATTCCTGTTTTATCAAAATATTTTTTCATACTATCTAACCTCATTACTTAAAATCAAACAATGAATAATAATATTCACAAAAAGAATCTATGCAATATGAAAATGTAATAAATATGTTATTTCTTTGTTAGTATAAAATATTTTGATACTATTTATTTGTTTTGTTAGATGCTTTTGTGCCAAATATTCATGCTTTCGATGCCTCCTGAGATATTTGTATTGTTTTTCAGTCGACCACCGTACATGTATCTATTTCTGGCAAATGTGATATTCATTCCAGGACTAATTGAACGTGCAATTGTGTAAAATGTTTTGATTCCTTTTTTTGCAGTATTTGTTTCCATCACAGACAATAATTTTGAAGAAAAATTGTTTCCACAGTTTTTCAGTGGAGTTGCAAAGTCGGTCATTTCGGCATTTTTTGATTCATAGTTAATTTCTGCAGATGAAAGTGCTAAAATATTGCCATCAACTTCAACGCAATAATAGTCAACATCATCATCCATGGTTTGATGAATATACTGAGGATCATGAATAGGAAATGGATAAGAAGGGAAGACTTCTTTGTAAATTGATATCATTTGATCAATATCTTCATGTTGGCATGCCCTTATATTGAATTTGTCAGATTTGTCATTGCAAGAATGTGCTGAAGAAGATTTTGATTTAGCTAAATTCAAAACAGAGTTGTATTTTTCACTGTTATTCTCTAGGCTACGTTCAAAATTCAAATAATAACAAACCATGAAAAGATCATCTTTCCCATTGAAGTATCCAGGAACAATTGCTTCTACCGTAAACCCTTGATCAATGAATATTGGTAAATCGCTAGTACAAGATTTAGCAAATATTTTAGAGTAATGTTTCTGCTCAGATATTTGCAAGAGTTCAAGAATTAAGTTCAACGAAGGTATGTTGCCTTTTTTCATCAAATATATTCTGTCGTTGTATTTGCCATGTTGAATAACAGTGCCGTTATCAAACTTTTGTATTTGATCAAATTTTAAAATCAAATTGTTAGTCCCTCCGTCCATATCTCTCATTGTCAGCTGGTACCAATGAGATTGCTTGGTCATTATCAGCCAATAGTTTTTCAATACCAGTTGCTTTCACTTCGTTAGCATCATCAAGAGAGAGTTGAAGATCACAATTAGCACAATCTCTGTCACAGAAATTTGGCTCATACGAATCAGGTTCCTTGTACGTTGTTATGACACCTTCATAGTTTCTTAGTACAACTTTGTTTGTTGACCATGAGATAAGATAATTTGGCATAATTGGAATTTTACCTCCACCACCTGGAGCATCAATGACATATGTTGGAACACATAAGCCACTTGTGTGCCCTATAAGGCTTTCAAGAATTTCAATCCCTTTTCCTACTGGAGTTCTGAAATGATTCAAACCTTCTGAAAGATCACATTGGTATAGGTAGTAAGGTCTAACACGATTTGCTACCAGTTTATGAAATAAAGCTTTCATGATACGCGGACAATCATTTACTCCTGCCAGCAAAACAGTTTGATTTCCTAAAGGTATACCTGCATCTGCAAGTTTTCTTAATGCTAATTTTGAAGAATTGGTTAATTCTCGTGGGTGGTTAAAATGTGTGTTAATCCATATAGGGTGATGTTTTTTTAAAACCTTCAATAAACCTTCTGTTATGCGCTGAGGAAGAACTACTGGGGCTCTTGTTCCGATACGTAATATTTCTATGTGATCAATGGCTCTTAGTTCTGTAAGAATCCAGTCTAGGTACTCGTCAGACATCATGAGTGGATCTCCACCGCTTAACAAAACATCCCTGATTTCTGGAGTGTTTTTTATGTAATTTATTCCTTTCAATATTTGGGTACGATTAGGAATAGAATCTAGATCACCAACATGTCTTTTTCTTGTGCAATGTCGGCAATACATAGCACACATATTGCTTACAAGAAACAGAACTCTGTCTGGGTATCTATGCACAACGCCTTCTACTGGACTATCTATATCTTCATGTAAAGGGTCTAACATGTCGGTTCTCATTACTTCTAACTCATCAACAACTGGAAAACTTTGCTTGAAAATTGGATCATTTTCAATGTCGCTACAATCAATAAGGGACAAATAATATGGGGTTATTGACATTGGGAATCTCTCTGTTATCAGTGGAACTTTATTTCTGACCTTTTCTGGTAGAGTAACTCCAAGTAATTGCTCTACTTGTTCTACATTTTTTATGCAGTGACGTAGTTGCCATTTCCAATCGGTCCAGTTGTTTTTGTCTGCACCATTTAGCTCTTTCATTATTTCTTTTTGTTGTTTGCTTAGCATAAAAATCCTTTATTTGTTATTTGATTTGTAGTTTATAGAATACTTTTAATGTGTGAAACATAACAAGTATTAATGGTAGATCAGAAGTATGACAATGTCAAACACTCAGTTGGACCAAATAATTTGTTCTAACTAGAGCACAGAAATATTATTTTCATGTACTTCTTTCTTTATTTTTACTTTACAAATCGAAGCTTCTTAACAAAATATAGAATGTAAACGAAATTTGTTTTTATTGACAAGGGAGGATAAGATATGAATGATGCAGAAACAACAGAATTTTTATCTTTGTTGAATTCAATAAGCGATTCATTGCAAGATATTAGCGATAAGCTTGATGATATTGTTTCTTGGAAAGAAGACACAGACATAATTGTTAACAATCTAGATTCTTTGGTCAATAAAACCAACGAAACAAACGATTCTATCCAAGAACAAAACGACGAATTAAGTCAAATCAAAGAATTGATTATTAGACTAATAAGCTCTTTCAGAGCGTTGAATAGTTAAATTAGTCTTATAGATCACCTTGGAATTGAGTTGTGTATAGGTCATAATAGAACCCTTTAATGCGTAAGAGTTCATTATGGGATCCTTTTTCAACAATATTACCTTTGTCTATGACGAAAATGCAGTCACAACTGGTAATTGTAGATAACCTATGTGCTATTGCTATGGATGTTCTTCCATGCATTAGTTTTTCGATACCGTCTTGTATCATTTTTTCTGTATATGTATCTACGCTTGATGTAGCTTCGTCAAGTAGAAGAATTTGCGGATTATGAACTAAAGCTCTAACAAAAGAGACCATTTGCTTTTGGCCATGAGACAAATTTGAACCCTCAGAACTAAGCAATGTATCATAACCTTTTGGTAGCTTTGTTATAAACTCATGAGCATTTAAGTACTTTGATGCTTCAATAATTCTATTATCGGAAATATCTGTTCTACCAAGCGTAATATTTTCTTTAACTGTACCTTTAAAGATAAATACATCTTGTAAAACTATGGACATGTTGCTTCTAAGATCATTTAAAGGTATATCAAGAAGATTCTTATCATCTAAAAACACGCTACCACCAGAAATATCAAATAGCCTAAGAAGGATATTCATTATTGTAGATTTACCAGCACCGGTTGGACCAACTAATGCAATGCTTTGTCCTGGTTCAATGTGGAATGAAACATTGTTTAGTATTATTTTATCCGGTATGTAACTGAAAACTACATTTTTAAAATCGATTGAACCATTTAAAACCAATTTTTTTTCTAGTGGTTTTGCAAGATCAGGGATAACATTTTGATTGTGTAATATGGAACCAATTTTTCCCATAGATGAGGCTGCATCTTGCAATATATTGAATCTTTCTCCAATATCTCGAAGTGGGCGGTAAAAATAGCCTACCCAAAATAAAAATGCTGTTAATGTTCCAATTGTGCTTGTTCCATTGATTATCATTATACTTCCAGCAACAACTACAGTAATTCTTGATAAAAAGCCACATATATTAATTATCTGATTAAAATATGTATGCTGTTTAAGGGCACGGTAAACTGCTTTACCGTAATCTTTTGATATTGTATTGAACTTGTTTTCGTTGTATTTTTGTCTGTTAAACACTGTAATGATTGAGACACCACTTAAATTTTCCTGAAGGTTAATATTTAATTGAGTTAGTTTGTTCCTGGCTAGATCATATGATTTTCTAAGAATGTTTGAAAAGAAAACAATCGCCCAAATTACTATCGGTGTAAGGATTAGTGAATAAACAGAAAGCATGAAATTTGTAGTAAAAAGGAATACTAGTGTAACCATTAATAGGATTATATCGTTAATTAACTGGACTGCTCCGTCGCTCATCATTTCTGAAAGCTTTTCTGTGTCGTTTGTTGTTCTTGTTATTAGAACTCCTAGTGGGGTTTTACCAATAAATGCATTTGAAAGTGTTAGAAGTTTAAAATAGATATCTTGTCTTAGTTGCAAGACTATTTTTTGTGAAACCAGCATTGAGTAATACACGCCAACAAAATTAAAAACATATGTAAATAGAATTAACAATAAAGCATATCCGCCTATAGATAAAAGACCGTTAAAATCTTTTGGAATTATGTATACGTCAATTGCTTTTTTTAACAGAAGAGGAACAATTGTAGATGCTAATGTCGCGCATAAAAGAGAAATCATCGTTAGAAATAATAAGAACTTCTGTTTTTTTAAATATGGAATCAAGTCTTTAAGAACATTCATAGAGGGAGTTTTTTGATTGTCTTTAAAGTCAAAAGGATCGTTATACTCCATTTTTAAGCCCCTCCAGTCCTTTTAAGTATTGATAGTGATATAATCTGTAGTAATATCCATTTTGAGAATCAATCAAGTTGCCTGGCGAATCAAATTCCGTCAATTCACCATTTTCAATTACTCCTACTTTATCTAACCAATTTAAAGTAGTTATTCTGTGAGAAATTATTATGCTTGTTTTCTTTGTTTCTCTCATGTATTTTTTTAAATTACTGATAATTATTTCTTCTGTTTCTGGATCAACAGCAGACAGGGAATCATCAAGAATAAGACATTGTCTATCTGCAACTATTGCTCTAGCTAATGATAATCTTTGTTTTTGTCCACCAGAAAGGGTAACTCCTCGCTCACCAATGACAGTTTTAAAACCGTTCTGGAGATTTTTAACATCTTCAAAAACACGAGCTATTTTAGCAGCTTCCATTATTTTTTCTTCAGATGCTTCCGGGTTACCAAATTTTAAATTTTCCCATACAGTATCTGAAAATAAGAAAGATACTTGCGGAACATAAGCGAACTGTTGTCTAAGTGTATTTAAATCTAGATGTGAAATATCATGGTCATCTATAAATATTGTATTTTCTGCAGGATCCCATATTCTTAACAGTAATGCCAAAAAGGTAGTTTTACCGCTGCCTGTTGGTCCAGTTATTCCAATATTTTCGCCTTTGTTTATCGTAATTGAAAAATTTGTGAGAACCTTAGATGTTGATTGTTCTGGGTAAGAATAAGTAAGGTTTTTGAATGTAATTTTGTTAAACAAAATTGTTGGTTTCAAGAGTATTCTTTGAGATGCATCTGCTGATGGAGTAGCTAATATTTCATAGATCCTGTTAATTGAAATTGAGGCACGTTGATACATATTAACAACAAAACCAATAGCCATCATAGGCCATGCAAGTAACTGAATGTACTGTGTAAATTCAACAAGAACCCCTAGTGATATAACATTTGTCATTACTTGATATCCACCAACAACCGTAATAACTAACACTGTTGATTGAATAATTAACTCAATCGCAGGATGGAAAACTCCCATTAGTTTTGCTAAATCTAGATTAGTTTTTAAATAAAAAGTACAGATATTTGTAAACCTATTGAAATAGTATTTTTCTTTACAAAACGTTCGAATAACATTCATTCCAACTAGAGTTTCTCTTACTTGGGTAGTAATGTCTGCAAAAGTTTCTTGAATGATTTTGAAGATTGGATGCATTTTTTTTGAAACAAACCAAGCTAAAATTGCCAAAATAGCTAAAGGTATGAAAATCCACATAGTAAGCTTTGGTGCTTTAAAAAACATTATTGTCAAGGCTCCAATGCCAAGAACAAAAATATCATAGATAGAGAGTAACCCCATAACCAAAAACCGTCTAACTGCAATTGTGTCGTTGTTTGCTCTTGCCATTAAGTCTCCAATTTCATTAGTAAAAAAGAATGAATTTGGAAGATCCATATATTTCTTAAACAGCTGTTTTCTTTTTGTATGCTCAAATTGTATGGCAAATTTGCGCATGATGTTAATGTAAATAATTCTTCCAAATACAATGGATAGAGAAGCAATTAAAAAGTATATTGTGTTTATCCAAATTGGAGAAATGTCTGTGATTAAGTGTGGGTTTTCAGTGCTAATGAAATCTATTATCGAACCAATGAATAAAGGCATTGCAAGTTGTGCTGCATTTACAATTAGCAACAAAAATGCAATAAGGATATACCAATTCCTGTTTTCTTTAATAAAGTACCAAATCTGTTTCATAAGATATCAATTATATAGAAATATTAGGGTAAATAAAGTGTTCATCATTATTGATGTTTATGTTATGTTCATGCGGATTACATCCAGAATAGAAAACTGTAGAGATACACCTTGCTACATTATCACAAATTTTGTACTTCAAGAAAAAAGCGCAGTAATCCTATTGCTACAAAGTAGCGACAATAATATATAAGTTACATTTTTTACTTATCTTTTTTTATTTTACCAACAGCAGCAGCGTATATTGTTAGTTCATTTGCCCCGTCTAACTTAAGGTAATTGTCTGTAAATATTTGATCGTATGCACCAATTGCACATGTTCCTGCTCCAATAGTTCCTGAAGCTAAATATAAATTCTGGCATGCATGACCAGCATCCATTAGTATGTATCTGTGTGCTTCTAGGTGGTATCTCCACTCACTTCTGTAAGGTATACTTGACCAGAAAAAAACCACGGAAGCTTTGCCAGCAAATGCTTGCCCATGGCAACATTTTACAATATTATCAGAAAGTTTTTCATCTTGATGTAGTCTTACTAATTGATGTTCCTGTGGAAGATATCTATACACTCCAGATTCTATTTTGTTAACATTCATGATTGCAATGTATGTTACCATTGTGTGTCTAGCTCCACCAGAAGGTACTGTTCTAAGAGAAAAAGCTTGTTTTGGTCCTATTTCTTTTACTCCTTGAGATGCGTACACTAACCAAGATAACTCATCAACAGATAATGGTTCATCTGTGTATTTTCTTTTGCTTCTTCGTTCCATTATAATATTGAAAGCGTCATTGTTTGTTATTGTTGTTTTTTCAGGGAATGGTAAATGAACAAATATCGAACCCTTCTTTTCAAAAGGTTTAAACAAGTCAGGTCTTGGAAAACGCTGTTCCTGATCAGTTTTTACCTTTTTCGATTCCATCCAGTTTAATTTAGATTTCAGATAAAAACGATGTCGTGCAAGATCATTCATTAGTTCCTCCAAAGAAAAACAAAACATACTATTTACATTTCCACCTATTATAGTATTGAATGTAGGTTTTACCAGCGATAAGAAGTTTTTCTTAAATTTATATGTTTACGCAATAATCTCGGTATAATGTATTATAAAACGCTAAGGAGAAATAATGTTTAAACAAATAGCATCTGCAATTACGTTGTTTTTTCTTGTTTTTGTTGTTTTAACACCTAGAGGTTACTGTAATGAAAACAAATTTGTAAACTACGAAAGCTTAAAAGATGAAGCTATAGTTTTAGAAATTCCAAAAAATGCAGTTTATCCAATATTTATTGAAGAAGACATTCCAATAAATAACACAAAGAAAATCTACCCCATAATGTGTATATCGCTGATGCTTCTTTCATATTTTAAAAAAATTGGCATCAATCCAATTAAAACTAGTATAGGGATTCACCCATTTACGCGGTATTTAACAGAAACTTATTCAGTTAACAATGTAGAATTTGTAGATGGAGCATATGGATCACTTTATTTACACGATGAGCTAATGACTGAATATATTGAAAAACACGGGTTGAAAACAGTTGTTGAAAATGGTCAGTATTCGGAATCAGAAATTATATGGATGGTCAAAAATTCTTTAAATAGAAAATTTCCTATAACGGTGATTGATTCAACTGGTGAATGTTTTTTGATTGTTGAATTACATGAATACATTGATCATGACGAATTGATAGCTATTAATCCAACCATAAAAGGCGAAATCACAATTTTTGCAAAACAATTTCAAAATGAGCAAATTTCTTTATTGACCGTTCATTCTAATGAAGAAGAAGATAAAACTTTATTTGATGAAATATTTGTTGTCATAAAACGAAGATTAGAAAAAATGACAGAGTCCATTAAATGGAAAATACAAATGTGGTATTACAAAGAGCTAAACGGCATACTGGCAGAAATGAAAACTATGTTTTCTTTTTCTGCATTTAACAAAGATTAGCTTTTTAAATTTTTCATAATGTAGTTTTGAGTGATTCTGAAAGCGTTAATGCAATTTTTACCAGTTGATTTTATCTCAAAGTTTTTACCGTAATACAAAGAAGCACTTACTGAAAATCGTGATTTGACAGTTGTTGTTTCTGGATCAGTAAAACATTTCTTTCTTACTTCTAAAGCCACTATAGCTTTTTGGATGCAGTAAAAATTCATTTCATCTTGTTGCATAAATTTTGGAAAATGTAACATAAAGTTTTCGTAGAACAAAAAAAATGACTTTAATTCTCGTTCTTTTCCAACCAAGTAGTCCGTAAAAAAGAAATCATACGGCTCGGTGGAATAGAATTTAGCATCATTTAGACAACTTAAAGTTCTTTCTTCTGCTAGCTCTACATCTGGAACATTCAATTCATTAATTGCGATAATTATTTTATTTTTCATTAAAACCTCACAAATCTATTGTTAAAACTATACTAAAAACAATCTAATCTTCTATACTGAATAACTATGTTAAAGATTACTGGGAAAAACTTTTTACATATTTTGGAAGAATTTGCTTTTGCCATAGGGCTTATATTGCTTAATATTGGTTTAATATCTATTATCTATTTTTTGTTTAACCTATGAGAATACAAGTTGATCGCCATGATTGGCACACAATTCTAAATCTTACTGGAACATTTGTATACTTTTATGGGTTTACAATGTTTATACCTATTATTGTTGCTCCTTTTTTTGGAGAGTATAAAACACTAATTGACTTTGCATTAGCCTTTGTGATATGCGTTTTTTCTGGGTTATTACTAAGAAACATATTTAAAACAAAAAGAGAAACACAATGGGTCCATGGAATGTCTGCAACTGCATTGTCGTGGATTATCGTAATGTTGATTGCAGCTTTACCATATTATTGGAGTGGTTACTTTGGATCATACCTTGATGCATGTTTTGATACTATTAGTGGTATTACTACAACTGGTTTAGCAATTATTCAACATGTAGATCACATACCAATAAGCCTTAATATTTGGAGACACGTTTTAACATTTATTGGAGGACAAGGTGTAATTCTTGTTGCATTAGCATTTGTTCCCACTGCTGCCGTTGGATTTCAAGCATTAGCAGGAGAAGGAAAAGAAGAAAAACTAATTCCAAATGTTCAAGGAACAGGTAAAGCTATATGGTTTATTAGTTTCTTTTTCCTTGTTGTTGGAATTGCGATTTATTTTGTTGTTGGTTTAATTATTGGATTAAAGCCAGGATGGTCTTTATTTCATGGTTTTTGTATGTTTATGTCATCTTGGAGTACCGGTGGGTTTGCTCCACAGGCGATGAATACAATTTACTACCACAGTTTTATGTACGAATTTGTATGCATGACATTTTTTATTTTGGGCTCAATGAATTACGGATTACATTATTACATTTGGTATAAAGACAGCAGAGAACTATATAAAGATATTGAGACACGATCATTTATTGTTACATTAACTATAACATCTGCATT
>JAGLCW010000196.1 GCA_023146045.1 Caldisericia bacterium | reverse complement strand
ATAATAATTAAGGAAAGAATTGTAATTGAAGCAAAAAAATAATTGTAAAGAAGCAGTTGTCGGTTAACTTCAATTACAATTTTTCCTATTGTACAAAATCGCGTATATGGAGAATCAAATAGTTATTCTTTAATAAAATTTCTAATAATTTATCATCTGAATGGTGAGTACACAGTAATAATATCATAAATATTCAAAAAAGAGCATAGTAAACAGCTCCATGGATATAGAGCTTCTTTTCAAGATATGGAATTACATATTTTCATTCAATTTTAACTACTTGATTTATAATAGCACCACAGTTTTTGCATCTTGTTATATCAAATCCAAAAATTTCTTTAAGCACAGTTTTAGGAGAATAATCTGGCAAGGGCTTAAAGTTGAGTTTTGAAAGATTCTTAACGAGAAGATTTCTGCATATAGCAAGTTTTTTACCTTTAGAGCGACTACTAAGAATACCGTAGTGCCTTATTTTAACAAAACCTTTAGGAAGAACATGCATAAGAAACCTTCTGATAAATTCAACGGTAGATAGTTTCATTGCTTTCTTTTCACCTGATTTATAGTCTTTATATCTGAAAGAAACATACTCGTTGTCAAAGTCGATTATTCTGCTGTTGGAAATGGCGACTTTATGCGTATATCGGCCAAGATATTCAATAACGGATTCGGGCGAATTGAATGTTTCTTTCAGATAGGGAATCCATTCAATTTTATAGAGAGATTGTAAAAATGCATTAAAAGTCCGTTTCGTCTTGTATTTGGATAATTGACCTTCTAAATCAAGTTTGAACTCTGAATAAAGTTTTTTGAGTTTATGAAGAAATTTTCCTCTAAAAAGTCTGGAAACGACTTTTATAGGGAAAAGGAATTCTTTATCGACAGATTTAAATTCAAAGGCTTTCGTAAGTCCACCACCGAGTACGATAACATGAAGATGCGGATGATAGGAAAGATTTTGCCCGAAAGTGTGAAGTAAGCTAATAAAACCTATTTCAGCCCCTAAGTATTTGGAATCATTAGCTAAAGTCATAAGTGTATCTTTAGCGGCATCATAAAGAAGATTGTACATTTCTTTTGGATTTGCCATGAAAATAGGATTCAGTTTATCGGGAATGGTAAAGACAGCATGAAAATAAGGTGCTGGCAGCAAATCCAGTTTTCTTTTTTCGATCCAAACGGTCTGTGGAATAAGCTGACACGATGGACAATGCCTGTTCCTGCAAGAATTATAATGCACTTCTTTATGTCCGCATTCGTGGCAGATGGAAACATTAGCGCCTTGTTCATGAGTTTTACAAGTAGAAATAGCTAAAGCAACCTTTTTTTGCTGTATAGTCGGTTTGTAAAAAGATTGATAAAGCTCAAACCCCTGTGAAAATATATCTCTAATGGGATAGTTCATATCACTTATCCTCATAATCAAAAGGGCTGATTGTATCTTTATAAATAGTTGAGGCAAGATGAACGTAGATAGTGGTGGAATTAATAGATTTATGACCCAGAAGTTTTTGTATGGTCAATAAATCTGTGCCTTGTTCATATAGATGTGTTCCAAAGGCATGACGAAATAAGTGAGCGGTTACATTTTTATCTATTTTAGCTTGAATAGCAGCATTTTTTACAAATCTATCTATAGTGAACCCGGAAATAGATTTACCTTGTTTAGTGCCAGGGAAAAGCCAATCGTTAGGTTTGCCATGTTGAAACCAATAGCGTGTTAAGATATCAAGAGTCTTTTGGGAAAGAAGAGCATAGCGATCCCGTCTAGATTTTGAAGGACTTACGTAGATTCTCATATCTTTACGAGAGATGTCTTTGTACTTAAGATGTAGCACTTCAGATTTTCTAAGACCTGCAGAATATAAAAGTGCAATGATGGCTTTATGCTTAAGATTGGTAGCGACATCTATAATGGCAAAGACTTCGTCTTTAGAAAGAATATCGGGTAAAGTAGTATTGAATTTCATTCTTGGAATTTGATAAGAGTCCCAAGGCTTGTTTAATACATAAAGGGTAAAAAATCTAAGTTGGGAAATATGAGCGTTTATACTTCTGTTGGATAGTTTTTCAACATCTTTAAGATAGAAGATATACCTTCTTAGTTCTTCATAAGAAATGTTATCAGGTTTTTTACAGAGGTTGGTATTGAGCCAGTTGAAATATCGTTTAAGAAAAGAATTATAATTCTTAATGGTATTTGAAGTAAGATCACGCAGTAGTAAAAAGTCATTGAATTTTTCAATATAAGGTTCATAGTCAAAATTTTTCATAGGTAAAAACTCCTTTCAAAGTCAGTGGTAATAAGCCGACAGACTTTGAAGGAGGAGCTCTTGGAGAATAAAGTATGTTGTTGTTATTTAAATCACGTGTTAAAATAATCATAGCGATGTTCTTTCTCTTTGGGCTTGTTATTTTATCGTGATTTAACAATATACCCTTTTAACGAAAAAGAATATCGCTTTTTACATATTTTAAGTAAAAACTTATCTATGTAAAGAAAAAATCTAATAGAATACACAAATCGTCGTGACTATCGCGCAGCGATTTTGTACAATATAACTTAATAATGAAAAATAT
>JAGLCW010000195.1 GCA_023146045.1 Caldisericia bacterium | reverse complement strand
CCCTTTTTTATATTTATTAAAAACCGTATACTTCTGTTTTGAAAGATAAAAAAAAGTTGAGAGGTTTATATGAGAAACTTTACAATAGATAAAGCTAAAGAATCTATAGACAAAGTGGTAACAATTGACGGTTGGTTGTACAATATGAGATCTAGCGGTAAGATTTTATTCATGATTGTTCGAGATGGTACAGGATTTATTCAGTGCATTATTATGAAAAACCAAATAGGCGAAGACAGATTTGCTGAATTAAAGCATTTAACTCAAGAGTCTTCCCTGTCTGTAACTGGATCAATTAGAGAAGACAAAAGATCCCCTTGGGGATATGAAATGGATGTTCAAAATGTGAACGTGCACCATGAGATAAAAGAAGAATATCCAATCCAGCTAAAAGAGCACGGTGTAGGGTTTTTGTCTCAATACAGGCATTTATGGATAAGAACTCCATCACAGAGAGCAGTTTTGAAAATCAGAGCAGAAGTTATTCAAGGAACGCGAGATTTTTTAAATGAAAACGGTTTTGTAAACTTTGATTCTCCAATATTAACTGGATCTGCTCCAGAGGGAACTACATCTCTATTTGAACTCGACTATTTCGATGAAAAAGCATATTTATCGCAATCTGGACAGCTTTATCAAGAAGCCGGGGCAATGGCTTTTGGACGAGTTTACTGTCTTGGACCAACCTTTAGGGCTGAAAAATCAAAGACCAGAAGACATTTAACAGAATTTTGGATGGTAGAGCCAGAAATGGCTTATTGTGATATTAAGGAAAGCCTTCAAATTCAAGAAGGTATGGTATCATATTTAATTAACAGAATACTTACAAACTGCGATAGTGAACTCAAGGTATTAAAAAGAGATACTTCTAAGTTGGAAAAAATTAAGGCTCCATTCCCAAGGGTAACATATAAAGAAATTCTGGAATTATTGAATAAAAATGATAGAGAGAAAAAATGGGGAGACGATATTACAGGTTTAGATGAAACAATAATATCTGAGAATTTTGAACAACCAGTATTCATTACACATTTCCCGTCAGACAGTAAACCATTTTACATGAAAACAACTCCAACAGATAGCTCAACAGTTCTTGGAGCAGACTTAATGGCCCCAGAAGGTTATGGCGAAATTATTGGAGGAAGCCAAAGAGAAGATGATCTTGAAACAATACTAAGCAAAATCGAAAAAGCTGGTTTAAATCCTGAAGCATACCAATGGTATATAGACATTAGAAGGTTTGGCTCTGTTCCTCATTGCGGATATGGAATGGGTATTGAAAGATTCACTGCTTGGATGTGCGGAACAGACCATATTAGGGAAACAATTCCATTTCCTAGAACCATTGAACGCATTTATCCATGATACAAGGCAAATTAAGCACTTCTTTGAATGGTAGCTACTTCAATGAGATGAAATGCATAGTATCTGAAAAATATGAGCTAAAACACTGTTATTTTTTGATTGGTCAAACTAGAACAGTTAAAAAAATCTTTGTAAAAGAATTGAAAAGAAAACTCAAAAAAGTATGCGAATTTGAATATGTTACAAAATATGGAGATCAGCTTACTTTATCTGGATTAAAAGAGCTTATGCTAGAAAATAGTTTTTTTTCAAGCATTAAACTAATCCATGTAAGAAATTCTTACAAAATGTTAAATAAATTTAAAAAAGAACTAACAAAAGACCCAATATTGGAATATCTAAATGACCATTACTTATTGCTTGAAGATGATGTAGAACTTGGTGATGTTAGTACAACTATTAAGAAAAAATTAAAGCCATGCGAGATACTGTATGACGCCAATGTTCCACTTAATCAAATAGAAAGATGGGTAGCAAAAATATTTGATGGGTATGATTTGCATCCTCCTAAAAATATTATTAAGAGTCTTTCAGTAGATTATGAAAAAAATTTAGACGATCTATTCGATATTGTTAAGAGAATAGCTCTTGAATTTTCAGGTTGCGACAAACCATATTGGAATGGAGCTATAAGGAAGTTTAAAAAAACAACAGAACAAGTAATATTTGATCTTTCAGATGCAATTATTGCTGACAATAAGGCAAAAGCATATGCAACACTTGAAAACCTTGTACAAAATGGAAAAAGTTATGAAGAAATTTTCTACTACCTACTAAATCATTTTTCTTTTTTGGTTGAAGTAAAATCTTTTCAAGAAAAAGGATGTACTGTTGGTGATATTTTAAATCAGATGAAAGGGATTCACCCGTATAGAATTAAAAGTGCCCTGAGAAGTCTTCAGAGTATTCCATTTCAAAAAGTTAGAAGAGGGTTTGAATCTTTGTTTGATATTGATATAAAAAGAAAAAAAGGCACCGGTATAATCTTAGCCGATGCCTTGGTTTTCTTTGTAGAAAATGTATAAATCTATACTTTTAATTTCTTAATTGCACATATCATTTTTGATTTTTTGTTAGCAGCTTTATTTCTATGAATAATGTTTTTTTGAGAACATTTATCAATTGCTTTGTATGCTAAACTGATGTCAGTTTTTTCCTGGTCTGTACCAGCTGAACCAACAGCTTTTTTAATGGCAGTGCGCATAGTTGTTTTGAAATATCTGTTATGTTCACGACGTTTAATCGCTTTTCTAGATTCTTCAATACCGGATTTTTTTCTGAGAGCCATGTATATTCCTCCAAGTTAATTTTAAAACAAGCAACAATATTTTACTTGTTAGAATCTAATATGCAATACCAAAAAGATACTATTTAATAAATTTGGATAACAAAATTATTTGGATTTATGCCGTAAATTCTACGCAACCACGAGTTAAATAACTCTGAATTCGAGGCAATAAAATTTGGGATATTTGTTTTTAAAACAAAAGGTTTTTTATATGAGTTTAATGATGAAATGTATTGAACATTTTCTGTTGTTGCATCAATTCTAGATATTCTATATTTATTGAAATAAGTGCTACTCGGTAGATAGCTTGGTCCACCCCATGCAATGCAAGCTGCTTCTATAGTAATATCATCGTAAGAGTATTCGGTAATGTACTCCATGTCTGATGGTATAGCTCCTCCAGGATAATTTAATATTCCAATGCCAGGAGTTTTAAGACTGATAACATTCTCTAATGAATTGTACCATTGATCTAGCTCTTCTTTTACAACAGAGTATGGCTTGTTATATAGAATTACATGACTATACGTGTGGTTGCCAACTTCATACCCATTAGAAGCGAGAATTTTTAGTTTTTCTTGCCAAGTGTAGTTCCCATTTTTTTTAGCAGAGAAAGGTGGTGGATAAAAGTTTATAAAAAATATTGCATTATGTCCAAAATTTTGGTGATCTTTGCAAAAACTTTCTAAAGCACCTACTGCGGAATTTGGATTTAATGACCCATCCTCTAGAATATCAAATTGACTGCTCCAACCATCATCAAATGTAAGTACAACTGGTTTTCTGTTTACAGGTATTGAGGAAAAATTCATATTTAGAAAATCTGGAAAAGATAATGTACTGAAACCTTGGTCGTATAGTATCGAAAGCTGTTGTTTGAATTCATCTATAGATATCCAATTCTTTGGTTCATCAACCATGTGATACATAAGTATTGGAATAAAATCATTATTTCTTGGTTTCTCTGAAATTGACACATTTACTTCCTCGAACATTTTTTGATCAAAAGGGAATTTTGAAATTTCTGAAACAGAAAAAGGAAACTTGAAGACAATTTCAAAGTTTTCTAAAAATGAAAATTTATACAGTTGTTCAGCTTCACTTTTAGAATAGAAGTAATTTGGCCAATTTCGCTGACATAAATGTAAAAGTTTAAATTCTTGATCTGTGATCCGATTATCTTCAAGTATGCATGTAAAAAGAAAGTTTTTGCCACTATGAGCAATTTTAGGAATTTTTTTTTGGGCTAAAGGAGACAGGTGAGTGATTTTTTCAGAAACTTCACTAGAGTACCCAAGATCTTCAAAGTAGTTGGTTCTGTTGAAGTTATGTGATGAAGTAAAAACTACAAAGAATAAAATAGCAACAAAAGCCACAAATAAAAACCTTTTCACTTTTAGAACCTCCACTAAAGAATTACCTATTTTTTAGTATACTTGAAAACATAAGAAAACATAATAGGAGTTTATTGTGAAAATGATTGAGTATTTGCTGGTAGTTTTTTTGATCATTAGTATGGCAATTCTTCCTGGATGTCAAGCGGGAAACAACTATGAAACTAGTTTGTCAGACAAGCAGCTAGAAGTTAATACTTTTAATGGTAACAGTGAAACGGTTTTTTTCTTAAGATCAAAAAACTTTGGTTTTACTTCTTTCATAGAAGAATCTCCAGTAAAAAATATTGATAGAAAAACTATGTACTACATAGATTATTCAATATCTCAGATTAACGAAGTTCTGCCACACATGAAAGAAAATGAAATTGAAGACTCAAATTTTTTAAATACTAAATCAAAGATTCTATATCAAAATTCACATAAAGAGATATTTTACATTTATCCTGAGAATAGTTCCTATATCTTTTGTAAAGATTCACTAGACAAAGATATTCAACAAATCGGGAAAATTAGAATTAGTAGTTCAAAAAAACCACTTATGTGGAATCCGCTGAATCTTTTTTCATGGAAAATATTTATCAATAAAGAAACTGGGCTTGTAGATTATTATGATATGGAAACAAATACCACAGTAGAACTGTCTATGAACACTCTTCCAAAGCAAGTATATGAGACAAATAATTATCTGTTAATGACCTCAAAAAATAAAAAGTCAATTTTGTTATGCAATAGAAATTCTGGGAGTATGCAAACAGTAAAATATCCAGGTATTTTTTTAGGTTCATGTAAAGAAAATGATATTTTTGTTTTCTCAAATGTAGATGGCGAAATAGTGTTTTTTAGTGGGAATAGTCCAGACGATCATTTTTTGATAAACATAAATGGATATAAAGCTAAAGAAGTAATTGTGAAAATGTATAATAACAGATTGTTATTATACATAATGTCTAAGGATTTCTTTGACGGAGTTGTAAATAATATTTGTTTCGTAGATTGGGATACCAACTCTAAGAAATACAATGCTGTTACTTGTACTTTATTGTTACCAAACCCTGAAGCAAAAAAAATTACATATTCTGTAGAAGATTCTGTTGACCTATCATTTTTTGTGATTCATGAAAATGGTTGTCCATATAGCTTAATTAATTTTAATCCCATAGAAGAGTACTTGACGGAGAACATCTTTAAGTACTCAGTCGATTACTCTAAATCTAGAATTAACGTGAGCCAAGTTCAAAAAACATGCAACAGTTCAATTTGTTGGAGTATGATGGTGAATGACCAAAAAGATGTGAAAAAATGGACTCCAATATTCTGCTATTCGAAATTACCAGAATAGAGCTATAGAATTTTTTTGCGTTTTTTTGTAAAAATTAAAGCAATCGGATATACATACATCGCTGTAGTTACATAGAAAATTGAATCTCCTTCCTCAAGAAATGTGCTTCCTCTTGGAGCTACAAATACGTCTTTTTTAAGCCTATATATTCCAGCAATAACACTTTCTTTTGGAAAGATTTTTTCCGCAGTAATATCTTTAATTGTTTTTCCAATACATATGGCATTTTTTGGAACAGTAACAGACATTAAGCTTGCTTTTCTTTTTCCAATGTAAACAATTCTTCTAACCTGAGGTTGTTCAATCTCCATCATGAATTCGTTAATTAGAATATTTGAAACAGAAATAATACTAGTAATACCAGCAAGCCTGTATGCATCCTTATATTCAGGTATTCTTAGTCTACCAACAATACTTTTTACTCCTAAGCTTTTTGATAGAAGAGCACACGAGATATTGTCTGAATCTTGTTTCATTACAGTTACCATTGTGTCGGCTTTAGAACACCCTGCTTTTTCAAGTACGGATAGATTTGTTGCATCTCCATTGATTGTTAAAGCTCCTGTTTCTGAATATAGTTGATCGCATCTTTTTTTATCAATATCAATTACAACAACATCATGATGATTCATTACAAGATTTTGGGTTACTTGTCTACCAATAACTCCAGCTCCAGCGATAACTATATACATTTATATCCCCCGTTAATTCCATGCTTTTCTATTAAATAAAAGAATCAAAGGTAAAATTTCAATTCTACCAGCTATCATGCCAACTATTAATATCAGTTTACATTGAGAACTGGCCAAAATAAGGTCTTTTGTGCTTAGCAAAGACGGACCAATATTGCTAGTTGCACTTAGCATTGCCGAAAAAGCCGTCGAAAGTGTAAATTTAGAAAGTATAAGAAGTAAAAAAGTACCAACAGCAATTAATATAACCCATGTAGCAGAAATTATTAATGCTTGGTATATTGCGTCTTCTTGTAAAATCTTTTTATCTAAAATTAGTGGTAAAACTGTTCCTTTCGGAGTCCAAAGTTTTTGGATTTCTCTTTTGATAGCTTTACCAATAATAATTATTCTTTGTGTTTTTACTCCTCCTGTCGTGGATCCGTGGCATCCACCAGTGAACATTAAAAATATAAAAATTAACTGTATAGCAGGACCAAATAATGCAAATCTGAAACTATTTATTGAATATCCAGCAGTAGTAGCTAGTGCCGTAATTTGAAATAGAGATTGTCTAAAAACCGTTTCAAATTTTAAACCTGTTAATTTAGACGGAAAATAATAATTCATCAAAATTATACTCGAAGTGAACAAAATAATTGCTAGGAGCCAAACTTTAACTTCGGAATTAGAAAAAATGGATTTCCATTGGCCTGTTATCATTTTAAAATGCAAAAGAAAATTTGTTCCCCCAAACACCATTCCAGCAATGAGAGTGTATTCTATTAGTTTAAAATTTTTGTATCCAATTGTTTCAAATCCCTTTATGTTGTTGTTAAAAGTGGAAAAACCACCAGTTGAAACACATGTCAATCCATGGTTTAAAGACTGAAAAAATGGGACACCCAGTATATATAGAGTAGCAATAACTAATACTGTTCCAACTACATATACGATGCAAAGGATTCTTATCGTATTAAACATGCCCGGTACTGGTCTAGCAAAGCTCATTTTAGCACTTTCAGTTCCATATAGTTTGTGAGAATTAAGTGAACCACTCCCGATTACCAAGAAAAATGTAATCATTCCAATTCCACCTATCCATTGCATAAATGATCTCCAGAACAATAGACTTCTCGGAAATACTGTTAAATCAGCTAATATTGATGTTCCAGTTGTTGTAAAACCTGAGGTACCTTCAAAAAAGGCATCTATAAACGAAACATTGGCAGAAAACAAAAATGGGATACCTCCAAAAAGTGAAAAAACTATCCATACAACCCCGCAAATTAAAAAAGCTGTAGATGGAGAGAATCTTTTCGTTTTAAATCTAGAAAAAAGGAAAAAACCTAAACAAAGAGATAATAAAGAAGGAAGTAAAAAACCAGTAAGAGATGAGGAGTTAACAAGATATTCTTTGTCTAAGAAGACGAATACTAGTGGTATAGATAAGCAAAAACTAAGTTGAATAAGCAAAAGACCCAAATAGTGTAATATGTTAGAGATAGTATCAATATTTTTACCAAACATACATATATGATACAAAAAAAGATTAAAAAGATGGTGGATTTGAAAAAAAAGTTGCGGGGGGCGGATTTGAACCACCGACCTTCGGGTTATGGGCCCGACGAGCTACCGGACTGCTCCACCCCGCAAAATCACTTTATTATTATACTTGAAAATTTGAAAAATCAACCCATAATCAAAAATAATATTGTTTTATTAAGGATAATAACTACATGAAAACTATGAAAACTATGTTGGTTGCTGGTCTATGCGTGATGATATTTTTTTCTGCCTTAAGTTGTAGCAAAAAAAATGTTCAGGATCATGCTAATGGCGAAACTGAATTTGTTGACTCGGTGTATCAATGTTTAGGTCCGTACGGTGGTCGCATTGACAACATAGAAATATCTAGTTTAGATGCAAGAGTATATTTAGCTTCTTCAGGTGGGCATGCATTTATATCCTATGATGCTGGAGGATTATGGAAATTAATCCCAATTTCAACGTCGAGAATTTCCTCTTTTGAATTTGACACAGACAACAAAGATATTTTTTACATTTCAGATCAAGATGCTATTTGGGAGACCAATGATTTTGGTAAAACATGGAACCCTATGCTATTGCCAGAGTCAATAAAAAGTCCATTTTATTCTTTTAATATTAACAATAAAGCAAAATTTATTTCAAGTTCTTCAGGACTTTTTCAAAAAAAAGAAGAAGAAAAAAAATGGGAAAATATTTTCTCTTGTATAGAGGGTGAGGCTCCGTTAGAATCAGTCTCATTCTCATCTAGAGAACCATCTCTTATTGCTGGTATTGCTGGTGGACGAAATGTTTTTGTATCAGTAGATAATGGATTAACGTGGACGGGCACAGAATCGAAGGCGTTCAAAAATAATATTCTTTTAGATATTAAAATTCACCCATTTGATTATTCTAAAATATTTGTACTTTATCCTGGCGGTGTGTTTTGCTCTTCCGACAATGGTCTAACTTGGGAAAATAAAACTGAAGAGAACTTACCAATAACGGCATATCAAATTAATATATCTTCTACTGGTGTGATTTATGCATGTACGCAAGAAGGGATCTGGCAATCGTTAAACCAAGGGGTATCTTGGAATTTTATATCTGGTTTCCATGATGCAACTTATTCCATAACAACTAATCTTTCTGGTCAAACAATTTTAGCTGGATCTGCTAAAGGATTGAATCTTTATTCAGTAAGTTCCCAAATCTGGACTAATAAAAATATTGGGATAACGGCAATACCAATTGAAACAGTTAATTATCATCCGCTAGAGTATCAGCAATTTGTTGTGAGAACATTTAATGACAAAAGCTACCAATACTTTTTACCATCAGACCAGTGGAGTGGTATAAGTACTTCTTTCGAGTTAGATTCAATATTTGGCGACAGAAATAATTTCAAACTATGGTATGGCATCGACAGTGAAAAAATATACAAAAGTGAAAACTTAAATAGCGAGTGGATTCAATATTCAATTATTCCCACTCAATCACCAATACAAAATGTCTGGGTAAATCCCATACAATCCACACAATGGATAGCAGGAACATCTATAGATGGGTTTAAGCCTGGAAGTGGTATATTATTGTCAAACGACGAAGGCTTTACCTGGAATCAAAACATAGAAGAACTTGCAGAATTAGCTATTACAAACATATGTTTTGATGCAGTAAACCCAAACCAACTGTATTGCATAGGTATGACAAATATAGGTTTGAAAAACCTATATTCTTCTTCTAATGGAGGAATGAATTGGAAGCAAATTGAAGAAATACAAAATGTTCAAACGATAAATTGTGGACACAATAATAGTGGATACATATGGGTTGTAAATAAAACAGGTGAAGTATATTTTTCTAAAGATAGTGCCACTTCTTGGGAAAAAATAACAGACTTAAAAAATATTGCATCAGAGAATTTACTAAAATATCCAGATGGATTTAAAATAGTATGTACCGGGAATGAAGGCGAATTAATTCTTCATGTATATCGAGGGACATTTTTACTATCTCAAGATTTTGGAAAAAACTGGATTGAGTTAAAAGGTGTCCCAGATTTCAGTTATAACGATTTTATTGTCCACACAGCAAATAGAAATCTACTTTACATTGCTTCAGATATTGGACTTGTCCAGTTAACTCTAGATAGATGAGTGCTTTAGCGCAATATTAATCATTTCATTTGCTGTATCAATTGTTTTTTCTTTAGTCGATGCATCTAAGTTAATCAAATGGAAATCTGATCTTTGACGCAACCATGAAAGTTGACGTTTTGCGTAATGCCTGGTGTTTTGTTCCATTTCAAGAAGTGCATCCTCTAGTGAAATTTCACCTTTTACATGTTTGATTAATTCTCTATATCCATGTGCTTTTATCTCGTTTATTGAATCGCTAAAGTTATTTTCTACAAGCCATTTTACTTCATTGAGTAATCCATTTTTTATCATTAAATCTGTTCTTTGATGAATTCTAGAATATATTGTTTCAGGTTTTCTAAGAAGTCCAAATTTGATTGAGAAAAATGCAGGTTTTTTTGTTTTTGTTCTTTGAAGTTTTGATATTGGTTCACCTGTAATTTCAAATACTTCAAGCGCTCTTAAAATTCTTTTTTTGTCATTTGAATGAATTCTTTTTGCAGATTCAATGTCAACAGATAGAAGTTTGTTGTACATATGAGGTAAGCCTTTTTTATCAGTTTCTTCAAAAAGAATTTTTCGTACTTCTTTTGTGTTGTTGCCAGATTCCATTTCAAACAAACCATCAATTAGTGAAGAAATATACAGATAACTCCCACCAACCAATATTGGAGTTGAACTGCGTGAGTGTATTTCATGAATTGTTTCCAATGCTCTTTTTTGATAAGATGCTACAGTCACTCGTTCTTTTGGACTTAAGTAATCAAACAAGTGCATTGGGACGTTAGTTTCTAAAAGATTTGGCTTCGCAGTTCCAATTGAGAGATGTTTATACACCTGCATAGAGTCATAATTTACGATTTCTCCATTGATTGATTCTGCAAGTTTTTCAGCAAAAGATGATTTACCAACAGCAGTAGGCCCATAAACAACTATAACAGGATGGGTTTTATTCTTGGCAGAAAGCAATTTCGTTAATGATTCAACGGTTTCATCAAGAACATAGTATGGAGATGAAGTTCCAGCTAGAATAGAAATGCTACTACAGTGTTCTAAAATAGTTTTACTATTTTCATCTATTTGAATAGGGTGATTACTTGTTACCAAATAAGAATTTGGGTTAACTTTTTTTGCTATTTCATATAAACTATATGTGTTTGAGCTTCTTCTATCACCAACTACAGCAATGCCATCGGATTCATTTGCTAATTTGTTAGCATTATTCTGCCTATCTATAACTGTTGGGCACAGAGTATTAAACACTTTTAGTTTAACATTGGCATCTTGTTCAAGCCAAGATTGTATTTCAAAAAATATTGAACTACTTGCAGTTGTTTGAGAAATTAACCCAATGATCTTTTTAGTGTGTTTATGTTTTAACAGATTAAAAAAGTCTGTTGAGTTTTTTAATTCTTCTAACGATTCAACCAAAAGTATTCTTTCTTTATTTGCAAAACTAACAGCACCAACAATCTCAGTATGGTTTTTTCTTCCAATAAGGATAACCAAGTCACATTTGTTGGCTAAATTAATCAAATTCTTCTTCATGTTAATCACCATTGGACAGGTCATATCAATAATGTCTTCTGTTTTTTGGTGTATTTTTAATAAGTTTTCTTTTGTTGTTCCGTGAGCAGGTATTATTACTCTTGTTTTTGGAGTTATAAGGTCAATATCTTTAACTATTTCCACACCATTCATTTTAAGCTCAAGCAAAACCCTATCGTTGTGTATGAGATCACCAAAGACAACTACTCTTTTGTCTTTTTCAATACTGATTACACAATTCCACACAGCATTTCTAACTCCACCACAAAAACCAAGATTCTCACATATATGTATTTTGTTATTCATGCTTTAAAATACTTGTGATCTTCCCGTAAATCATAGTGTGATGATCATTGTGTTCAGGATAATATTTTTCTATTTCTGGAAGCATTCTGCTTGTAAACGGATTAATTTGGTTGGCAGTAACAACTTCACAATTTATTAATGTACGTGCTTCTTCTATTGGTGCAATAAATGAATCAAGTAACCTTGAATCTATGTGTAAAGCATCTGCAGCAAATTTATCTTCACTGTACCCACTAACTGTTCCAAAGTATCGTAATTCTTTTTTATAACTCTGATCAAGAAAATTTACAGTAAAAAACATACTTTTGCGTATAGCTAAAAATGTATGCCTTGATGGTCTAACCGCAGCAATAAAATAAATATCGTTCCACATATTTCCAAAAAATCCCCAAGCAATGGTCATTCCGGCAAATCTATTGTTATTAACTTTTGAACTCAAAATAACCTTACCAAGAACGAGACCCTTCATCATATTTGATGATTCTTCAAAAAATAAACCTAAATCCATTTAAAAACTCCTTTTACGGTTTTGTAACTTTTTTCATAATTAGAGCGTATACTAAATGTGAAAGTTTTCTTTCACGTTGCCCTCCATTCCAGGAACCCATTTTAGGGTTCCTCATGCCTCACGAAAAGTAGAAATCTTTCTGAATGAACTCAAATCAAGAGATGCTTGAAATGGTAGCAATATTACGTTTAGTATCTCAAAAAGAATATAGCTGGTAAACCCAGGATTTAAGAAGAAATATAACAATCCAAAAATGACATAGTATGGTGTAAGCCATAAAAAATTATTTTTTGCTATCTTGTATCCATTAAGCCATGTGTGTACAAGTGAATCAGACTTAAGTATCATGAACGGTCTTATTGTTCCGTGATAGGGGATATACAGTAAAATAAACCATATTAACACTGAAATTAAAATTATCCATGAATTGATTAGGGTAGCGTTTTGTGGAGTGGATAATAAAGTTTTGTTTAACCCAGATATAAAGAATGATGGAATAAGCACAATTACAGAAATTAACAAAAACAACAAATCAGAAATCAAAACTCTACCGAATATTTTTCTGGCTTTTTCCATTGGTTTAAAAAAGCTCTTTAAATCTGATGACAAAAAAAGCATAATTAAAATCGAAAGAAATGAATTTAACATAAATATGCAGAAAAAAATCACGAAGAAAATAATTATTCCACTTGTAGAAACCGTTTGAGCGACAAGGTAAACACCTAGAGAGTAAATTAAGTACTTAACTACTCCAAAAGGAAGTGATACATAAATGACATGTTCTACTCTACCAAGTAGCAAAAGAAATGAAGATGCAATTAGCTGAAAGAAGTTTTTATTCTGATACGAGATTTGTTGATTCATTCTGATTCCTCTTTTCGTGAACGAAAAACTGTAACCATAGTAATCCAGATAGGCTGAATACAAGTGCTACCCAAAACATATTTCTCCAACCATAAACGTCTGAAATCCAACCTCCAAGAATCGGGGCAATAAATGCACTAACTACCTGAAGGGAATTGTATAAAGCTATGTAGGTTGGATATCTTCCAGGAGGAGCCATTTTATGTAAAAGAGCTAAACCGCTACACCCTATTCCACTATAATACATACCAAGGCTTACAAAAACTAAGCAAAGTGATAACCAAGAATTCAAAATAAGCAATAAAGCAGATGTGGCAATTAAACCTAGTGAGGCAGCTGTTAAAACTAGTTTATGGCTTTTTTGGTCACCAATGTATCCCCAAATAAAGAAAAAAACCGATTGTGAAGCTGCTAAAAAAATTGATAGTACCCCTGCTGATGAATCTTGAAAATGTAAGTTTTGAATTGCGTAAACTGTAAAAAAAGTTGTCGCCATTGACCCTAAACACTGTAAATTTCTAACAATAATGAAATGCTTGAAAGATTTGTCTTTTTTTAAAACACTTGGCAATTCTTTAAAAAAGTCCAAATTTGAAGTTTTTTCTTTCTTCTCAAAAACATCTGGCTCCCTTCCCAAAAGTGTTGTCCAATATGAAATGAATACTGCGACAGAAGCACATAAAAAAATCCAAAAATAATTGTAGGGGAATGGATATTTAGAAAGCAGATAGGCTGCAAATGCAAAACCACCAATGCCTAGAAGAGCTCCTAGTCCATTTCCAGTTGCAAAATAAGTTCCTAGTTTTCTTGAAGGCGTAACTTTTGCAATATAACCTAGCCATGCAGGTTGAATAATTCCAGAAGTTCCAAAAATGAAGACTACACAAATGATAGAAAGCCATATGGTTAGCGTAGGGTGAGATTTAGCTAAAAAAAGTGCGGATAGAGCAAGAACTAAAAATGGAACTCTTTCAAATAATGTAATTTTTTTAACGAAAGCTAGCTTGTTTGGCTTATTCTCTATATGGTTTGCGCTTATTATTCCTGGCATCATAATACACACAAATGCAATGCCTGGTATGAATCCTATTACTGTATTTGATGCTCCTAATTTTTTAACGAATACAGGTAACAAAGTAATTATTGAAGCAAGATGATTTGACAAGACCCAAAAGGCTTCATTAAGAGCATTTACTGAAAAATTCCATTTGTAATTCTGTCGTATGTAACTCTTTGCTTGTTTATCCATGAATTAGTGTATATAGGTTTTTTTCAAATTTACAACACAGAAATTTATCATTTACTGTGGTACAATCTACTTTACATTTTTTACATGAAGGAGCAATAATGTTTTTAGATGATTTAACTCAACAATTTGGAGTAAGTGGTTTCGAAGAGCCAATTAGAGCATTTATTACAGAATTCTGCCAATCTCATGCCGATGAAATAATTAAAGACAATATCGGAAACCTCATTGTAATTAAAAAAGGAACAGGAAAAAGTAACAGAAAAAAAATCATGCTATCTGCCCACATGGATGAAATTGGTTTCGCTGTTACAGACGTTACCGAAAAAGGATTTCTAAAAGTACGTTATATGGGTGGAATTAGCAACCAAGTTTCAGTTTGTCAAAGAATTCAATTTCGTAGTGGAACAATAGGAGTTATTCTTGGTGGAAAAGATAAGAAAGACGACAGAGATTTTACACAATTAAGTGTAGATATTGGTGCAACTTCAAAAGAAGAAGCTCTCGCACATGTACAAATAGGAGAGCCTGCTTCATATTGCGGAGAATTTACTCCACTTTGCGGAAGAACAGTTTGTTCAAAAGCAATTGACGACAGAATTGGTTGCTACATATTAATGAGAGTTTTAGCTGAAATGGAAACAAAACCATACCATGACACATACTTTGTATTTTCCGTACAAGAAGAGTTAGGGCTTCGTGGAGCAAAAGTAGCAGTATCTACATGTAATCCAGACATTGGAGTAGCTGTAGATATTACAGGATCATTTGATACCCCAGGAGCACCAAATGGATTTACAAAACTTGGTTCTGGAGCAGCCATAAAAGTAATGGATGGAAGCGTAGTCTGCGACGATAGATTGGTTACATTTTTATGTGATTATGCAAAGGCAAATGATATACCACACCAAAGAGAAGTATTAGCTAGAGGTGGTACAGATGCTGGAGCAATACATCTTTTCAACAATGGAGTTTCATCTTGTGGTGTTTCAATACCAACAAGATATGGACACAGTCCAGTTGGAACAGTTGATATGTTTGACGTAGAGAAGCATGCATCAAAATTATTAATGGAATGATTTACGCTAAGAAGACAATATAGACACCTACAATGTTGATCTAAAAACTGGCATAGCACTGACATAATCTTGGAAAGTAATTGAGACAGTAGGATTTGTGTACTCCAATAATAGAGAATGAAGGCAATTGAATTTTCATTATGTATAAAAGGTGCTCCTCAAGAAGGATTTATGAACCATGTTATCCAAGTTGAAACTTCTATCAGGATGGTTTAAAAAATATTAAAACGCAGTCATGTCTAG
>JAGLCW010000194.1 GCA_023146045.1 Caldisericia bacterium | reverse complement strand
TTTTTTGTACTTATGTTTAGGGTAAAAAGAAATAGTATACTTGTCCATTAGATAGATCATTCCTTTCACCTACAAAAGTATTGAGAGCTTCTGGAGAATAGGTAGCAAACTTTGGCCCCTTTTTCAACTGAAAATTGAAATTTTTTGGCCCCTTTTTAAAGTAACAAATACAATAAAAACTCTGCTTTTTTACTTCTTTCTCTATGAATTATTGAGTCATCAAGAATAAATACTTCTTTTCTTTCAGACCGCGACAGCCAATACACTTCATTTGATGTAATGAACAAAGTTAAAGAATATGGATGGAAACAAAGTTTTTCTAGAGTTGGTAAACCTGGAGATAATTCATGGAGTGAAAGTTTCTTTTCAATTCTAAAAAAAGAGATTGTACATTGGAGATTTTACAAAACAAGAGAATCAGCACGTCAAGCCATATTTGAATATATTGAAGGATTCTATAACCAAGATAGATTACAAAAAAGACTTGGTTATCTTAGTCCAATACAGTTTCTAAATTCACAGCAGAAGAATGTTTTACGTCGAGTAGACCGAGGGAATCTCGCCCTCAGCCTCTCACGGAACCGTACGTGATACTCTGTCGAGTAGAGATGAATCTCTTGTATTTTAGGAGCTGCTTTGTTTTCCCTGTTTCTCCCCGTTTCCTTTGGGAGTGTCACAATATTTGCTCCATGATCCAATTGAATTCATCCCCCTCTCAGATCCGTGCTTGCGCAATTAACGCACACGGCTCCTCATAGCTGCATTCAAGTTTCATTTCATCAATCCTACTAAGAATAAACATTGAAATAAATTTTAGGAGTAGGTAATGGGAAACGTTTTAAATATTGATTGAATTGATCATATGTGAAACTCTTCCTTTGGCTCCTACGATTTAACCATTTGAATAAAAGTTTCTGAATTTCATTCAGATATTTACTCATCATTGGAGAATTATCAGTAATTCCATAATAACGATAGTAACCAATCAATTTGATTGTTATGATTTTCATCAATAGTTGTCGTTTCAAATTATGGTGTGTTTTCATCCAGTGGTTAAATTCTTTAACACTTCGGCTAAATTTCTTCCTGCTTGTTTTCCGTTTGACTCTGTACTTACCATTCTCGCTTTTACTACAATAGTGAGTAAAGCCTAAGAAATCGAAGGTATCAGGTTTGTTCTTATTCTGTCGTTTGACATTTTCAGAAGCAAATCGTCCAAATTCAATAATCTTGCATTTCTCTTTCTGTAAAGATAGAGAAAACTTTGCTAACTGATGCTGTAGTGCTTTGTAGAAATTTTCTGCGTCTAAGCGGTGTTGAAAAGTACCTATGAAGTCGTCCGCGTACCTTATCAGGTACGCTTCGCCTCGCATATTGGCTTTTACGGCAATCTTAAACCATTGGTCAAGCGCATAGTGAAGGTAGATGTTTCCAAGTAATGGGGATAATATGGAACCCTGACTTGAACCTTTAGTGGTTGGCTTCCATTCTTCATCTTCCATGATACCTGATTTGAGGAATCTAGTGACAAGGCGAAGAATATTTGGGTCTTTAATCCGCTTTTGAATACATAACAATA
>JAGLCW010000193.1 GCA_023146045.1 Caldisericia bacterium | reverse complement strand
TACTTCAGAATCAATATGGGCTAACAGATCAAGAGTCTGAAACTTCAAATTCATTTGTTTTTAAAAATCAAATTGTTAATAAGATTACTCCATCAAAGAATATCTTAAGTACTCTAACTATCGAATCTGATGAATCATTTAATCAGATTAGATACAGTAAAAATGAAAACTTTGAGTTACTTGTTGCAGGCTCCAATAACAATCCATTTACTTTAAAGTATTGTTTTATTAGTGGTAACAAACTTAAATTTGCAGATTTCTTTAATTCTAAAAAGGAAATTTTTGCATGGGATTTTAAAGAAAACCAGTTAATTATTCTTTTTTCAGATCTTACTGTTGAACATTTCTTAATTAACCTATCAAATAATATTCCAACAATAGACAAACAAATAATTTTCGATTCCATTGATGAAGCAATTAAAAGACCGGTTATTCAAATCAATCCGTTTAAAGGATCGTTTTTGCTTTGGGATGCTGTAGCAAATGGAAAAACCTGGATGCTTATTGATGCAAAAAATATTGAATCTTATTGGTGTAACATTAATGTAAGTACACACTCATCTTTTATCAATGGAATTGTTAATTTTCAGGATGAGGATTCTTTAAAAGTTTTTGTTGGAGTTAATACTGTTTCAAAAATCGATCCAAGAATTTCACTTTATTCATTTTTTGTTCATGGCAATACACAGGATAACCACTCATACCAATGGTTATCTATTGGAACAAGAACAATTGACGAAAAACTATTTAAAAAACAAATCCCTACAGGGCAATAGTTTAAAATTTGATAAATCTTGTTGTTGCTAATTAGCTTCAATGTTTTAAAGTAGTATTATGACAAATTTATTTTATTCAGATAAAAGTGAACAAATTCCATTAGCAGAAAAAATGCGTCCAGAAACTCTAGAAGAAGTATTTGGACAAGAGCATTTATTGGGCGAAAATGGGTTTTTGTCTCAGATAATTAAAACAAAACAAATTCCCTCTATGGTATTCTGGGGTCCTCCTGGAACTGGAAAAACAACTCTTGCAAGAATCATTTCGAACTATTCAAATTTTCAGTTTATAACTTTTAGTGCAGTTACTTCTGGAATTCCTGAAATTAAAAAACTTTTAAAAAGTATTCAGTTGCAAAATAAAACTGTACTTCTGTTTATTGACGAAATACATAGATTCAATAAGCTTCAGCAAGATGCTTTTCTTCCATACATTGAAAATGGTACTATCATCATGATAGGTGCTACAACAGAAAATCCGTCTTTTGAGTTAAACAGAGCACTTCTGTCTAGACTAAAAGTGTTAGTTTTGAATCCGCTTAGCGAAAGTGCTCTAAAAAACATCTTAAAAAAAGCGATATCAGATCCAAACAAAAACCTTATGCCTAAAGACTCAATTTCAGATAATATCTTAGACTTGATGGCTTCTTATGCATCAGGAGATGCAAGAAATGCATTAAATCTTCTAGAAATACTAAATACTATTTATCAGGCAGACAAAAAATCTATTACCCATAAGCAAGTATTGTCTGTGATTCAAAAGAAAATCCCAAAATATGATAAAAATGGTGAATATCATTACGACTTAATTTCTGCACTCCACAAAAGCCTTAGGGGGAGTGACACAGATGCTGCGCTATACTACTTAATGCGTATGGTAGATGCTGGAGAAGATCCTAAATATTTAACAAGGAGGTTGGTTAGGTTTGCTTCGGAAGATATAGGGCTAGCAGATCCATTTGCACTTGTTTTAGCACAAAATACTATGCAAGCATGTAATTCTATCGGCTACCCCGAATGTGACGTAATTTTAGCTGAATTAGTTATTTATTTAGCATTAGCACCAAAAAGCAATAGTGTGTATTCTGCAGTTAAAGCATTAAGAAAGGAACTGGCTCAGAATCCATTAGAAGAAGTTCCAATGTTTATAAGAAATGCTCCGACAAAATTAATGAAAAATCTTGGTTATGGAAAAAACTACATTTATCCTCATAATACTCCAGACGGTTTCGTTAAAACACAGTACCTGCCTAAAATTTTACAAGGAAAAGAATTTTACAAGCCTACAAACAGAGGAAAAGAAAAGCAATTTTCTGAAAAATTAACTTTACTTAGAAAGAGATTAAAGAATGAAAACTAGTGATTTTTATTTTGATCTACCACAAGAACTAATCGCACAAACTCCTTCTATTGAAAGAGAAAATGCTAGAATGATGGTTCTTAACAAAAAAACCGATATTTTTGAGCATAAATATTTCTCAGATCTTCCATCATACTTACAAAAAGGCGACGTTCTCGTTTTAAACAACACTAAGGTTATACCAGCTCGTTTGTTCATGACTCGCAAAGACACAGGTGGTAAAGTTGAAATTCTTCTAATACGCCCTAAAACAGATAACCAATGGATGTGCTTTGTTACTCCTGGGAAAAAAGCAAGGCCAGGCATGACGTTAACGCATGCGAGTGGAATACTAGAAGGTAAAGTAATATCAATTTTGGAGAATGGCGAAAGAATCATCGAATTCAATTGGACTTCAGATAAACCATTTCTAGACATGCTTAAAGAAACAGGAAAAACACCACTGCCTCCATATATAAAATCAGATCCAGATACATGGAAAGAATACTATCAAACAGTATATGCCCAACATGATGGGTCTGTTGCTGCTCCAACTGCTGGGTTACATTTTACAAATACACTTCTTGAAAAAATAAAAAATATGGGAGTCAAAGTTGTCGAGATAACACTTCACGTTGGTCCTGGAACCTTCAAACCAGTTAAAGCAACTGAAGTAAAAGATCACAGAATGGATTTTGAGAGCTATATTATTTCAGAAGAAAGTGCAGATATAATTAATAGAGCAAAGGACAATGGAAATAGATGTTTCGGAGTAGGCACTACGGTAACTAGAACACTAGAAAGTTGTGCACAAAATGGAAAAGTTATCCCAAGCGAAGCAGATACAAACCTTTTCATTACTCCTGGCTACAAATATCAAATCATTGATGGACTGATTACAAACTTTCATCTTCCTGAATCTACTTTAATTATGTTAGTTTCAGCTCTATACAATAGAGAAAAAGTGTTAGAGGCATACAATGAAGCAATTTTAAAAGAGTATAGATTTTATAGTTTTGGTGATGCGATGTTGGTTCTATAGATTTTTAACATCATGTGTCAAAAATGAGTATTGACATAAGAAAAAATGACTATATAATCTTTCAAGTAATGACATTCCTCGATAGCTCAATGGTAGAGCGGTTGGCTGTTAACCAATAGGTTGGGGGTTCGAGTCCCTCTCGGGGAGTTTTTTTTATTTCCTAGGCTTATTTTGCCTTTTCTACTCGATTTACAAATTTCACAACAGTCCTGTATTTTTTCATTTTTGTTTTTGGTAAAATATTAACACAACTCAAAAGTTTACTTTACACTGTAAAGATACAAAGGATATATCATGAAAAAATTAGTTTTATTGCGACATGGAGAAAGTCAGTGGAATATGGAAAATCGCTTTACTGGCTGGAAAGATGTTGACCTTTCTGAAAAAGGAAAATCTGAAGCACTTTCTGCAGGAAAGATTCTTAAAGAAAATAGCTTTACATTTTCAAAAGCATATACTTCTTATCTAAAAAGAGCAATAAGAACGCTTTGGATTACTCTGGACGAAATGGATTTAATGTGGATTCCTGTACTACGTGATTGGCGTTTAAATGAAAGACATTATGGTGCATTGCAGGGACTAAATAAAGCAGAAACCGCAAAAAAATATGGAGATGAACAGGTTCTTGTTTGGAGAAGAAGTTACGCTATTCCACCAATGGCACTAGAAGAAACAGATGCTAGATATCCTGGCAATGATATAAGGTACAAAGCCCTTCTCAAAAAAGACATTCCACTACAAGAATCTTTAAAGGACACTGTTGCAAGATTTAATCCTCTTTGGAACTCTCAAATCAAACCAGATATTCTAGCTGGTGAAAATTTAATCATTGCTGCACATGGAAATAGCTTGAGAGCTTTAGTTAAGATCTTAGACAATATTCCTGAAGAAAAAATCATTCATCTTAACATTCCAACAGGCGTTCCTTTGGTTTATGAGTTAACAGATGCCTTAAAACCAATCAAACATTATTATCTTGGAGACCAAGAAGCAATTAATGAAGCGATGAATAAGGTTGCGAATCAGGGCAAATCTGGTTAACTACCTAGTTCTCTGGATAATACTGTTCAAGGGCCTCATGGAATGGAACCACATTAACTTCAGCAATATTTAAAGAATAGTCAATAATTTGTCTAAGAAACTCAGTTGAACTTTCTGTATAAACACCCTCTCTTGGATTATCTACTATTCTGTGCATAACTAATATAACCCAGTCATTGTTTTTCTTTGCGTTGTCTATCCAATACTGAATATCTTCCATATTTGTTGTACTCGCTACTAAATGCGAATTAATTTCATTTTGGCAAACGTAACCAGTTGGTTGCGTTAAAAGGTTGTGTGGTCGTATGTAGGTGAAGTACTTGCAAAGATTATCAATTACTCTCTGGTTGTATTTTCCGTAAGGAATAGCAAAACAATCTTTTCCTGGATAGTTATGCTCGTCTAAGTATTGCCTTATTCTTGAAAGCGTTTCGTCTAGAGTTCTAGTCCAAGCAGGATCACCATCTTTGCTTTCAATTGGTAAATCTGTAAGGACTGTCCAGTCGTGTCCACCTATGCCCCAACCATAATATCTTGACAATTTGTCTACTTGCTCTTGAGTCATGAATCCATCTTCTGGATGACCGATCAAATCTGGTATCACAAAACAGGTGCTCCTAACTCCAAATTCTTCGAACACAGGTAAAGCATTTTCGTAAGTAACCGCCATTCCATCATCAAAAACAATAGACACAAGAGGTTCTTTAATCGACTCAAAGCTACCAAAAGAATCTATCCAAACTGTTGGTTCAGTACCTGGAGTAGATATTAATCTAAACATTATTGAATCAATATCTGACCACATTGGATTTCTCACTTCATACAAGTCACTCCTTGAAAGAACAACCTCTAACCACTCGTTGTTATTAGGAATATTGAAAAGTGGCTTAATATCTACCGCATACATGTCGTGCCAATTCCCATTGCTATTCATTAACACGCTAAATAACTCCACCTGTCGCCAATCAGAAACTCTAACAAAAAACCTGAAAGCTCTTGATTCGAACGAAGTTGAAGGGAATGAGTGCTTTGCTGCAACAATATTTTTGCCATCTTTTAGATCTGTTTGTAGAGCCAGTGATGCATTTCCGTCAATTTTCTGGTAATCATCATAGAATATTCTTCCAGTATGATAATAGTCTTCCCATCCATGTTCCATTTGAGATATTTCTTCATAATCACAATTTTGTGGCATAATGACTCCGTTAGAAAGAGGGAATGCATCAGCTATTAACATATTTGAAATAAGTATTGTTCCAATAAAAACAATTGCAAGAAATATGGAAGTTTTAACTAACATCGCTTTTTTTTTCATAAGAACCTCTCCGTAATTAAAGTACTTTTATTATAATAGAACAATGCGAAGAATAAGTTCAAAATTAATAGTATTTCTTAATAATCAATATTTTTATAAATTTCTGGAGATAAAATGAAAAAAATACTTCTAGCGATAAAATTTACAACAGTGTTTTTAATTTTCCTTCTTTTTGCTTGTCCAATGTTTTCTTACTCAGATTCAAGAAGAATGATAACTTTTGCTGATCAACAATGGGTTGTATTTGATTCATTTTGGAAACAGGTTAATCCTGGAACTAATTATTTTTCATCTGACGAAAAAAGCGTTTTTGTCGATAATGATGGTAAATTACACATTATTGCTAGATACGACACAAACCTGGGGTCTTGGGTTTGTGCTCAAATAACTTCATTAGAAAACGCAAAATTTGGAACACATACTTTTATTATTGAGAATAACCTAGAAAAACTTGACCAAAACCTTGTGTTAGGAATGTTTCTTTACAAATATGATCCAGATAACTCCACAAAAAGAGCAGAAATTGATATTGAGTTTTCAAAATGGGGTTTTCCGAAAGAAACCGAAAATGGTGATGTAGTAGATATTGAGAATAACAGTTGGTACGTTTTATGGCCACAATGGGTAGAAGAAGAATATCCTGAACCACAAAAAACTAATGGCTTCATGCTAGAAATGGAAGATTATGAATATTCTTTACATCAAATTCAATGGGAAGACTACTATCTATCATTTAGATCTTATATATATAATCCAATACTAAGAAGAGTTGAAGACTTGTTGAACCAATACCCTTACTATCATGCTGAATACATGCAGAAAAAATTTACCGATCCAGATATATTTATTCCATCAGAAAGCGATAAGATGAAACTAATAATCAACCTATGGCTAATTAATGGTGAGATAGAACCATATAACACAGATAATAAAGAAATTGAAATTGTACTTCAATATTCATACAGAGAGCCGGGAAGATAGTTAGTATATCCTATTTTGCAAAATAATTCTGTATTATTGAGTAGCTTTTTTTCTTTCTTTGCACATAAGGAGGGGTTTCCCAAGTCCATGTTTTCCAGGCATATGGTTTCAATTCATCCCATTCGACAATTTTAGAACTATGTATACTCCCAGGAAAAACATCAATTATTGTTCCGTTCTCATTGGTTATCACAGCAGTAATGATAAAACCAGAAGAGATTTGAGTATCAAAGACATCTCTGTCTGGATAGTAATTGTACTTTTTGTTGTCATTCAACACCGTTCTGCTGGTAGGGTCTGTAACATTTAATCTTCCCCATGGTATACGTAAATGCAATACTTTTTCATTTTCTATAAAATAATTGTTGGTATTCCCAACAAAATTACCGTAAGTCAATTTGCTTCCATTATCCCTTATTTCGGGAATAAACCTTCCTGCTTTTGTAATCCTACTTTTGTTGATTATCTGATCAATTATTTCATACTTTCCGGTTTTATCAATTTTAGACGAAAATTTAAGCCTACCTATGTTGTAAGAAGGATTTACTAAAATATCTCTTTCGTCTTTTGTTAATTTAACTAAAAACTCTATTCCTGTTGGTGCTTCCAATGACAAATGAGGTGAATATCTAAAATTCCCGTAATTCCTATTGTATGTATCCAAACCTATCAGTAAATTTTGCGTGTTAAAGTCCAGTTTTTGTTTACTGTATAAATCAATATAGACAAAAGTAGCGTCATGGGATAGTTCCACTTTTTCAATAATCCCATTTTTATCAGAAATTGTAACATCTGGTTTATCTGGTTTAACCGTTTCGTTTGCTAAGATGCCATAATTCTGTTCTGGACAAATTGCATTATGCCAGTACACATGATGTTCATATGGGATCATAAACGATTCAGTAGTCCATGTTTTTTTTGCCCACTCATCCATCCATTCAAAAATACACCCACCAATATAGTCTTCATTTTTGATAGACTTCATCATTCTTACGATCATTTCACCTTGCTCTATTTCACTTACTCCACCATGATGTAAGCCGGTAGGATTTTCATGTGCCGTCCCCATTCCAGTAGCCATTCCAAATTCTCCAACTAGTGCTGGGTATCCCGTATGTGTTCCAAAGAATTCTTTTAAGTACCCACCATACATAAAAGAACCATCACTATCAAAATATGATTCATAGGTTTTTTCGTTATTCATAAAGTCTGGGTAGTTTGGATAAATATGGTATGTTCCAAAAAAACCCGCTTTGCACTTATCTGAAACAATAAAATTCCTAATATCTACAACTTCTAGATCATTAAATTGGTTTGATTTGTCGCCTCTATCGCTCCATTCTGATTCGTGTTGTTCGAAATCAAGAGTTGGCCAGCTTACAATAGAAACTGGTCTTTGCCATTTATACTCTTGCTTTTCATATTTCATTGTTTCATTACATGCCCATGCAATCCAAGCCTCTGTAGGGGTTGAGTCTGATTTTACTCCTATGAATTCTCCATTAAATTTTTTGCCTAAATTAATATTATTATTGTCTTCAACTTCTTGGGCTTCTAATTCTCTACCTACTAGATATCCCAATGTCCAAGGAGAAACATCGGCGATATATCTTCCAAAAGCTCTCCCTTTTCTTTGAGGAATTGTTGTGCTCCCATGAATCGCATCTACACCCCATTCGATTTCTTTTTTAAAAGACTCCAAGTATGTATCATTCCAGTAATCATTATTCTCTGGATGTTCTTCTGGCCATACACCCTGTAGCAACCAAATGGGTTTTTCTAGATTATCAATATTGTACAGGTATAAAGCCCTATAGAATGCTGGGTCTATAAGAGTGTAAATTCTTAGAGTGTTTACGTTTAAATCTGCAATTTGTGAAAACCAGCTGTAATAAACGTCCTCATCGTCTGGAAACTGAGTAAACCAATGACCAGGCAGAGCCATACCAATGTTTATACCCTTTACAAAGAACTCCTCCCAATGGTCTTCTTTATAAATCTCTAGTTTTTGACCGTTTGTTCTGCTTATAAATCTTGTTCCGTCTTCAACAAAAACTTCTTTCTCTTTTTTCGCAACAACATTTAATGCTGCGTTTTCTTTTTTCTGCTTAATCACATCAAAAAGTACTTTTCTTGTGAATGGGATATAGCCCTTCCAATAGTATTCACTGGACTCTCCTCGAAAATCCAGACTAAACCATTCTCTCACTTTATCTAACCCATACACCTGCCATAGAAACCCTGTTGCTTTATGGTCTTCAAAATCTCCAGCCATGTAGTACGCAGTATAATCTTGTGTTTTTTTTCTAGTAATAGCAGGAAATACAGAATTTAGACCTATTGAATCTAAAAGTTTCTTACCTTCGTCGGTTACATCGATACTATACTTTGCTAAAACTTCGGTATTTTTCATTGGGCTAATGAATGAAAACCAATAGTAATAAGATATCTCTGAATTAATTTTAAACTCTTTATTATATGGTTCCAGAAACTTAAAAAATATATCTTTCCCCTTGAAATGCTTTTTTTCTTCCATAACTTCTACTTGATCACTGTTTGAACATAGAACAAATCCGGGACCTGTAAAGTTCCATTCAGCATCGTGCTGCTTCTCCCAATTATCAATCATCCAAACTGCGACTTCATTGTTTTCTGATAGGTCTATAAAAAATCTTCCCATCCACTCTTCCCACTCTATGCCAAGAATATTTTCTGCTTTTTTTCGAATGTTAATTTTTGTGGGTGTTGCTAATGTATTGAAACTTGCTATCAAAGTAACATTATTCTTCAGGTTTTTTTTTAAAGTAAAAACGTCTTCACCGGTTAAGCCACCATATATTAGTTTTGAACGATTACCAAGAATATTTGGTTCCCAGTAATCATCAGTGTACACACCATATGTGTCAGCCAAAAAAATTAAATCTGGGTTTGGTGTGGCTGTGCACAGATCTTTTATCTCATATTCGTCAGGTTTCAATGGAAAAAATCCATAGTAATCTCTATCCCTTTTAAAATATATATTGTCTCTTACTGGATCAGTAATTCTATAGAAATTTAATGCCCACATTACACCCCTATGTTCGCGGTATTCTTGAGTTGGAACAGTTTTATCTAGTATCCATGTGTGTAATTTATAGTATGGTTGCAGTGCCCATAATGCGAATGGAGATATTACTATCAAAAAAGCAAGGATTCCAAAAATAAATCCAGCAGTTCGAGTTTCAGAAAATTTAATTTTCTTTTTGTTATAAACTGTTTTTTTGTTTTCCATAATTTCAAATTTCCTTAATGTTGTTAGCTTTTTTTACTTTTTAAAAGCTGTTCTCTTAATTGTTCCCCAACTTTTTTTTCTTTTTGCAGTGGTAAAGAATGCCTGCAACCTAAAGAAAGCTTGCATTGGTCTGTACCAAAATTGATCAAACAATGAATATAGAATAAGTGAAGCAATTTCACTCACCTTATTGTACCTTTGGTAGGATAACTCTTCCATTAGAATAGAGGACACAGAAAAGAAAAACCCAAACAATAGTGCCATAAGAAATACTACTCCAAACATGTAAGAAATTGCACCAGCTAAAAACATAAAAATAAAAATCACATATCCTGTAAATTCTATTACTGGAGAAATCATCTCAAAAAACCAGTAATAAGGAACGGCAAACAAACCAACCGAACCGTATCTTGGATTAAAAAGCATATTCTTGTGAGTCATTAATGAGTCAATTAATCCAATCTGCCATCTCAAGCGCTGAGAATGCAAACTTTTAAAATCACTTGGCACTTGTGACCAACATTCTGCATTTGGAATGAAGTCGATGGCGTATTTTATTTTATTTCTACGAAGATATTCGTGTATTCGGAGTGTTATCTCCATATCCTCGCCAATTGTTTTTCTATAACCATCAAGCTTTTGCACTATATCTTTTTTAAACAATCCGAATGCTCCAGAAATTATTATCAGACAATTAAACTTTTCCATGCTTATTCTATTAGACAAAAAAGCTCTTAAATATTCAATAATCTGGTATCTTACTAACCTATTTGTTGGTAGTTTAATTTTCTTAACTTCCCCTTCTACTATCTCGCATCCATTTGCAACTCTAACAATGCCACCCACTGCAACAACATTTTCATTCAGCAAAAATGGTTTAATCATTCTAATTAATGAATCTTTTTCTATAACACTATCTGCATCAATAGAGCAAAAAAGCGGATATCGTGATATATTTATTCCAGCATTTAATGAATCTGCTTTCCCGCCATTGTATTTATCTACCAACAATATATTTGGATGAGCATAGCTTGAGTAAACAGCTTTAATCTTTTCTGTTTCTATTTTTCCAGTTGATGTAATATCTATACGCCTCAGCATAAATTCATCAATTATGTACTTCAACGTGTGGTCTTTTGATCCATCGTTTACAATTACAATTTCGTACTTAGGATAATTTATCGCTAGTAATGACTTAATGGTGTCACAAATTGTGGTTTCTTCATTGTATGCTGGAATCAATATTGAAATTGGTGTAGCATGCACCTCTTTAAAAGGGAATCCTGTTTTTTCTTCTCTATTAAAGTGTAGCAGCCTTGAAAAAGATATTATTATAAGAAAAATGTACTGAATACATATCAATATAAAGTAAACAAAAATAACAGTACTCAGTGTATCAAATACTTTAACTAACATTATTTTCACCACTAAAATCACTTTTATGACCACTTTTTATAGTTTCTAGAAGTTTCGGCATGTCAGGTATTTGTGAAATAATTTGATAGATAAGATAATATGTTGAAGGATATTTTGACAGAAAATCATTATCCATTGAAAGCTCAAGAATCTTTCTATATCCTGCTTCTCCCATTCTTGCTAAAGATTCAAAAGAAGCAAGCCTAACCCAATAGTCATCATTCTTTGCAAGTTCATAAAGAATATTCATAATTCTATTTTCCTGAGCAAACTTGGAAAGACAATCTGCTATAGATGCTAAGATAGCTGATTCGGTCCTTTTCTTCATTGTTTCAATAATTAAATCTAATGCTTCTGGATGACGAGTATCGCTAAGAACATCAATCGTAGTAACTGCTACTTTTTCGCTATCATTCAAATATTTTTTTAACTGATCTATAACGGCAAGGTTTTGAATTCGAAGTTTCTTTTTTAGAAATTTAAACCTTCCAGTATTTCCTATCACACGTTCTCTCATAGAATTTAGAATAATAATTTTGCCTAATTCAGTTTTTACATCATTTAGCTTTTCTAAAAGCAAATTAAGTGATGGATCCATTGAGATAATTATCTCAACAATTCTTTCAGCAGTTATTTCCGATTTAAGGAGATAGGATATTATCTCGTTCTTCTGTTCTGGTTCTAGCGAAATATAAGATATCGCGTAACCAGCCCTGTAAGAAAGTTCAATATCGTCAGATTGAAGCAATTGTATCAGATAACCGTAAGAAGAAGGTGATTTAATAACTGAAAGATCTTTTAAAGCCTGTCTATCTGCGTTCCGTTCAATTTTCAATATTGCTTCTTTTGTGAACCCCATTTCATCAAAAATACCATGGAAATCATATCCGTTCTCTAAAACTAATTTTTTTAAAACTGAATAAATATACTGGCGCTGCTTTGGATTGTTGAAGTGATTTTTAAACTCAATAGGTGCTAATGAGAAAAGTTTATCTTCAATTTGGTTATACATTTCTTTTACTTGTTTTTCTTTTCTCTCTTTTTGTTTTTGTAAAACAAACTTTCGCAACAGCACAAATGCAATCATTAACCCAACAACAATTCCTAAAAAAATGATTGTATTAAAAACAATTGTTTTCACATGTACTCCTAATGTGGACAATATTTGTTCATTATATCATTAAATTTTTCTCACCTTTAGATTTTTATCAGTTTATATTGTTTAAATCAATATTTATTGAATATTTTTTACAAATTTCAAGAAGTTTGTCGAAAGTTGAACCATCAACGCGAATTCCATTTTTTAGAGAGTCTACTCTAGATAAATACTCTTTTTCGTTATGTAAAAAAATCTCTTTCTTCCCAAAAGCTTTTTCGCTATTCTTAACTTGTTGAAGAATATTTGTTATGTGCTGAATCAATTTTTCACTGTTTCCAAACAAATCCAATCTAATTCCCATAAAAAAATGGCATATACCACCGCTTTTACCGTATGTATCAAAAGAAGCTTCTCCATTAGACAAACCAGCAGTCAACAATTCAACAAGAAGAGCAAGCCCATAACCCTTATGCCCACCATAATCTTCGGCTTCTCCACCAAGTGGTAATAGTCCGCCGTAACTTTTTTCTTTTGCATTTTTCAATACAGTAGTCGGATTATTTGTGTTATATCCTTTTTCATCTACGGCCCACCCTACAGGTATTTCTAAATCATTTCGCGAATAAACTTCTACTTTACCTCTTGGTACAACACTAGTTGCCATATCAATCATAAATGGAGCTTCGTTGTTACTAGGAAAAGATATAGCAATTGGGTTTGTTCCTAACATCGCTTTCCTACCAAATGTTGGGACAACCAACGGTGCAGAGTTTGTAGAACTAATACCTATCATACCATTTTTCATAATCTGCTCTGCCCAGTATCCTGCAATCCCATAATGATTAGAGTTTTTTACCGTTACAATTCCAATTCCACATCTTGCTGCCATATGAACAGCTTTCTCGCAAGCAATCTTAGATACATATTGACCAATCCCGTTATTCCCATCATAAACTGCAGTCATAGGGGTTTTATACATAATTTCTGGTTCAGCTAAAGGATCAATAATTCCATCTTCAATATGCTTTATATATCTTTCAAGCCTAGCAACTCCATGCGAAAAGACTCCTCTTAAGTCAGCCTCAACACAAACGTCGGCAACTATAGCAGCACGTATTTTGCTACATTTGGATTTTATTAACACTTGTTCGCATATTGAAATCAGAATATCTCTATCGACTCTTTTGTATTCAGGCATTTAAACTCCTTATTTGTTTTCAACTTGAGAGATAGCCCAATCTAATGAATCTTTAAGCATTTTTTCTGGTATTTTTTTAATCCAGCCGTTCTCAATCATATTTTTCATCATATCATGAACAATTTTAATATCTTTTTTTGCTTGATTATAAACTTCATCCCAAGTTTTTTCTTCTTTAGCAACTCCGCATTTAATAGCTTCCATTGCAACTTCTGCTGCTTCATAAGGATAAACATCTATGTCATCCATTTTGCAGATTACTTGCTCTGTGCTTATCCCTTTTCTCTTAGAGTATTCTGCAATTGCCTTAGCAGATCTTATAGCCATTTGATCTGTAATCTTACTAGCTCTAACCAATAAAGTTCCCTTCAAAATTCCAGGGAAACAAAGCGAGTTATTTATCTGATTTGGAAAATCACCTCTACCTGTACCTACGATAAAAGCGCCAGCCTCTTTTGCCTCATAAGGATATATTTCTGGTACAGGATTTGCACAAGCAAACACGATCGCTTTATCAGCCATCTTTTTAATCCACTCTTTTTTTATAACTCCTGGTCCTGGTTGAGAACAAGATATTAATACATCCGCTCCAGACAAGGCTTCTTGAATAGTTCTATGTTTATTTGGGTTTGTTGTTTGGCAAATTTTCCAATGTGCATAATATCTGGGATCATTTCTGAAATCGTCTCTATCTTCATCAAGTGGTCCATCAATGTCAAACATGACAATTTTCTTTGGATCTGCACCAGCGGCCAATATTAATCTTGCATTAGCTGTATTTGCAGAACCAGCACCGTTGAATACTATCTTAACTTTATCAATTTTTTTTTCAGCAAGCTCGAGAGAATTAAGTAACCCGGCTAATATCACGCATGCAGTTCCCTGTTGATCGTCATGCCAAACTGGTATATCACATTCTTCTCTTAATGTATCTAGCACTTTATAACAGTTTGGTTGTGATATATCTTCAAGGTTAATAGCTCCAAAGCTATGTTGAATTCTCTTTACAAAGTCAATAATTGCATCTGGATCATTTTCTCCTTTTTCGTTTCGGCTATCCATGCATATTGCATTTGCATCGCATCCTCCAAGATATTTCATTAGAAATGCTTTTCCCTCCATAACACCCAGTCCACCCGGGGGAGTAACATTTCCATCGCCAAGAACCCTCGTAGAATCTGAAATTACTCCAACTAAATTTCCTCTATTGGTTAAAGAGAATGATTCGTTAAAGTCATCACGTATAGTCGTTGAAACACTTGACACTCCAGGTGTATACCATACATTAAACCAATTGAACCCAAAAACACCTGCCTTAGGAATAACTTGAGTTTTCCCTTTGTAAAAACTATGAGCAAAAAGAGATAACTTTTTGTAAAATAAAGTTTTTGCTTGAGCTTTTTGAGCTTCTGTAAAATTCTCGGGCAACATTTCTTGAAGATTTTCAAGTGAGATATTTAGTTTTTTCATAATTCTAGCCTCCAAAATATTTGTACCAGCTTTCAACATTCCAATCCAATTTTATCCCAGAAAAGGGAACTGAAATACCTGCAACATCTTTTCTTATAAAAGCATCTTGAGGAACATTGTACAATGGAATTGTATAATAATCATTGCTAACAATTTCTTGGATGTCGTTTAGTAATTTTGCTCTTTTCGTAGAATTTACTTCTTTTAGAGTTTTAAGTAAAAGAATATCCACATCTCCGTTTTTGTAATTCGAGTAATTCTCACCGAAATAACTATTCTTTGCACCAGGAATTGAAGATGAATGAAGTATTGAGAATAAGTCTGTTTTCTCTCCAAATACCCAAGAATATAGGAAAACCCTAGCTTCATTTGGTGATTTCTGTCTAAGCAATTCAAAAAAATCTTTTTCCTCTAACTCAATAACAGTTACTTTAATCCCAAGTAACTCCCATTTCCCTTTAATATACTTAGCACAATTTTCTCTATAAATATCAGATTTTAAATAAATTAAATCTATTTCAAAAAATACTCCATTACTCTGCACATATCTGCTATCATCTTTTTTTCTCCATCCAGATTGTTCTAAAAGTGCTACAGCGGAAACCCGTTTATCCCTACTTTTGATATTAGCTTTTTTGTTTGCGGGATGAGTATATAAAAACCATCTATCTGTAGGAAATGCTTTACTGTTCCACACATAATCATTTAACTCTTCCAAAGAGATTGCTTCATGCAAAGCTTGTCTAACTTTTTTTTCGAGTAGTTTTGAATTTGGCATTTTAAAATCTAAATGCTCCCACTGCATAGATGGAAAAACTATTTCTTTTTTATTCTCTTCTTTTTTTAGATTAGGTTCATTAAAAGAATCAATAATAATGATATCAAAGTCACAACTCTCTAGTTTTTCTTCATAAAAATCAACTTCTATTTGGTTTGTTATGCCTGATCCATTAAAATACAACTCATTCTGTACTAGTTTTACTTTTTGATCATCGATTGCTTCTATCTTAAACAATGCCAAGTGGTAATATTGATCCCACGACATATCTTCACATACAATACTTGGGTGTAACCAAAATGCTCTTTCTACGCCGTAAAATCCCCTACTCCAAGTAACTACAACAGTGTTTGCGTCTATACATTTAATCCCTAGCAACCATTCAAATGGAGTTTGCGTATTTAAATATTTTTCAGCGAATTTAAAGCCTTCTATCGTATCCTCTGTAACAACAGTTTTCCCATTTGCCCACTGTATATGATCCCTTAGTTTAAAATAGCATTGCACTCGTCCATCATCTAGAAACTTCAGAGATCCATCTGCTAAGTTTGGTATTCTATCAACCAACACAGGATAATAACCCCAATTTATATCTCTTCCACCAATTGCAGATGTATAAATGTAGTTTTTTAACAATCTAAAGTCTTCAATTTCGATAATTTCATCATTTGTAATTTTCCCTTGTTTAGCTACAGACAGAGAGTCTGTATGAGATGGCGGGAATAGTATGTGGTAAATTGAATATGCAGTATCACAAAAATTCATTTCTGAATATGGTTTACACAATCTATATTCATTTTTTGTTGACCATCTATATTGCATTAATTGGTTTTCAGGTAAATAACAAAAACCGAAAGATATTTTAGCTTTCTCAGATGGAAACTCCTTAAGAGCATCTTGAGCTAAAATATACACATTGTTTTCTTTGTAAAAAGAAAAATTTACCTCTCTTGCTTTTGCTAGCCATAAAGCCGCTTCCCATCTCATAATTGGTTTATCTGGATAAAATAAATCTTGCTTGCCAATAGGCAAATCTACAATACCTTTTTCAATTGAAAATGCTATTGAAGAATAAAGTATAGTTTTTTCTTTTACATCGGTAAAAGGAATTTCTCTATCAACCGTTTTTGGGCAATTTAAGGCATTGCATAACAAAATTAAAAATCTTCCTTTGGAAATAAATTTAGATGGTGATTCAACTTCCTTTTTATCCAAAATGCCAAGAGAAAAGCACTGCTTTAAAAATGGATTTGCCCAATCATAAAAATAAGATGCTTCATCCTGTGATAAGTTGTCCCAAACCATTGTAGGTAATTCTTTCAAATCTTCATCACATATGGGATTTACTATTGAAACATTGGTCTTTGAACATGAGACAGTGAAAAAAGAAAAAATAATACTTAAAAGCAAAAATACTGTTACAAATGTTCTCGAGTTAGTATTTTTTGAATAAAAGAAGAAAAAAGGGGCTCCTCGTTTGGGTGTGCGTGGAGCCCATGGGGTGTTTTTTGATGAAGATTGAAGAGGTTCTCTCTTCTTCAAAAACAATTGTAACACTTTTTTCATTTTTTCCAAAAGATAATTTTGAAAAACTTTTTGCATATGCTATTCTTCGTTCGGCGATGTGATTTCTTCATTATTATCATCAGAATATCTTACAATAAAGTACTGCTTAACAAATTCTGGATCCATTGATGGAACTAGTTTGTAGTTCTCAATTAGTTGTCTATAAATAGAAGCAAAAAAGAATGCCATATAATACAGAACAAATGCATTAATGAAACCAGACAATACGTGTGCTACTGTTTGGTGATTCATAGAAATTGACTGAAGTAAAGAGCTAAAAAGTGCAACCAGAATTCCTGTGAGAAATATAGAGAAGAATAATTTCCATCTAATTCCAGTAGTTAGTTTTCTACTCATTGAAAAAGAATACACTGTTCCTTTTTCTTTTTCTAGTAGGAAGTATTCAGAAAATCTATATGTAACCAACCAAACAAAGGCAGGAATAATCAAAAGCAAATACCCAGTAATAACCAGTGAAGTAAACAGAATAGAAACCCATACATAATTTAGAAAAACTTTGAAAGAAATTTTCAAAGAATCTTTATTAACAACAAAATCGGGGTATCTAATTAAAATAATAGCACTTTTTGTTACCAGACATGTGAGATAGGTCGTTACTAAACTAACACAAAAGACATACAGATAGAACAACCCGCTAAATTGAGGCAAAATGAGTATAGCTTCGGTATCAACGATCTTACTAGCTAACAAATTTCCATAAAAGGTCACGAATTGCTCAATAAACGGCTCTAACACGAATTGCAAAGAAACAGACAAGCACATTATTACAAAAAATACTATCCAAATGATTGTACTTTTACGGGCGGTTTCACTCAAAAAATAAAATCCATCTTTTAATGCTTTAGAAAAAGAAAAATACTTCAAACCTATCCTCCTGTATTCCAAATTGATAACAGTATTATATCATGTTTAAGGAAGGAGTAATATATGAACCCAGACGAAAAACTATTTTTAGAAAAAGAAATTTCCCACTTGACTTGCCTATTGAGTCTATCTTCAGAAAGAATTGAGAAGGCTTTATTGTTGAAGAATGACGGATGCACATTGCCTTTTATTGCTAGATATAGAAAAGAAGCAACAAGAGGTCTTGATGAGGAAGAATTGCGTTCGATTTTTTCATCTCATGACTCATGGATAAAATTGCAAGAAAGGAAAGAAGCGATTATTGAACTACTTGAATCTAAAAAGGTTCTTTCGAAAACTCTGTTAAAAATCATTAACTCTACCAAAACTTCTGCCGAATTAGAATCATTATACAA
>JAGLCW010000192.1 GCA_023146045.1 Caldisericia bacterium | reverse complement strand
AATACTTGGTCTTTTCGTAATACCACTCAGATTATTCCTTCTGCGACAGTGAGTCGAGACTTCACTCCTGTGGCAAAGATTGAATCAAAGCCTATGGATCTTTCAACATTAAGTTTTGATGGCACAGTCGATGGAAAAGCAAAAAAATTGACACTGTCCGAGTATCTTACAGAGACGAGAACAGACGCTATTGTCGTATTGCATAAAGGAAAAGTAGTGTATGAATCATACTATAACGGTATGGAAGCTTCACAAAGGCACATTGCAATGTCTGTGACTAAATCTTTTATAGGCACGGTTGTCACAGAACTTATTTCACAGAAAAAAGTGGATGAAAATTCGAAAATAGGCACTATAGTGTCTGCACTAAAAGGTACGCCTATCGGAGCTGTCACATTACGTCAAGTACTTGATATGACAGCAGGCATGAAATACAGTGAAGATTATGCTGATCCTACTGCAGATATCTGGTCGTACATTTCATCCATTGGTTTAAAGCCACTCCCTAAAGACAAGGTAGTACCAACAAATATTACGGACTATCTAAAAGAGATGAAAGCAGATACTCCAGCGGGTGAAGTGTTTAACTATGTCACACCTATGTCTGAAGTACTTCAAGCTGTAGTAGTCGCTGTTGAGGGAAAACAGTTCAACGAAGTCTTGTCTGAAATGCTCTGGTCTAAAATAGGAGCAGAACGTGATGCCGATGTACTGGTCGAATCAACTCAACAGGCATTGGCAGGTTCAGGACTTATGTTAACTGCGCGTGACATGGCACGTTTTGGACAGATGATCCTCAATGATGGTTACTTTAACGGACAACAGATACTTGCAAAAGAAACCGTTGCAGATATTAAAACTATTGGAGATAAAAAGAAATTTGAACATTATGGTGAAGCAAATGGTATGCAAGGAATGTCCTATGGAAATCAGTTTTGGCATATGGCTAACAAAAACAAGGCTTTTTCTGCCATGGGTGTTTATGGTCAATATATCTATATAGATCCAACGGCTCAAGTGGTTATTGTAAAACAATCGGCCGATACAGCACCAGCAACTGATTTTGCTGCGAAGAACGATTTTGTTGCATTGGATGCCATTGCAAATTATGTGAATGCTTCGGACAAAAAATAGCAGCTATTAACTTAAAAACATAATAACTATAAAATATAATAGTTATATCAAAAATAAAGGAACAAAGAAATGAAAAAAATAAATCTTTCATTAATAACAATTTTAACAATGAGTACATTTGCAATAGCTGGTGGTGATATCTCTCCAGTGGAACCAGTTGTGGAGACTCCGGTAATGGTAGAAGAAATAGTAAAACCATGGAAAATCAGTGTAGGTGGGTATTTTATCTCTCACGATGAAAGTGTTTCCAGCCTTACACTATCAGATATTTTGGGAACTGATATTGATTTCCAAAAAGATCTTGGTTTTGATCAGGCATCAAATAGCGTAAGAGTTAATGCCCAGTACCGCTTTAATGATTTTCACAAAATAGAATTTTCTTATTATCGTGTTAATTCAGATGCTTCAGGCTCATTGAAAAAAGATATCGTCTTCGATGGAAATACATATCAAGTTGGTGCAACAGTAAGTTCACATCTCAATTTGGATGTTTATAAAATTAATTATGAGTACACTTTTTATAGAACTGATGCATTAGAAATTGATCTAGGATTAGGAATACATGCAATGGATATTGATAC
>JAGLCW010000191.1 GCA_023146045.1 Caldisericia bacterium | reverse complement strand
GGAGGAGAAAGGTCATGTAGAGGGCAGTGTCAAGGTTTTACGAAATCAAATATTTGGTATTCGATACAAATTTGATTCATTTGAAGAAGCATCAATTTATCTACAAGAAAAATGTAAAGAACTTAATCTAAAAAGCCAAATAGAAGAAGAAAAGAAAGTCCTACTTCCATACAAACCCATGCTGGAACTAGCAGATATTAGACAAGTAAAAGTGAATAGCTATAGTTTTGCTCGTATGGAGAATCGTTTCTATTCAGTTCCTGATTATCTTGTTGGAAAAACAATTACAGCGAAAATTTATGCACAGCATATTGATTTCTATGCAAGTAATAATTTTGTATGTTCCCATGATCATGCAGAGGATGGGGAAAAGTATAATGTTAAAATCCAGCATTATCTTTCTACACTTAGAAAGAAGCCAGGAGCAATTCGTCACTCAGTGGCATTAAAAAGCATACCAGGTCTTAAATCAGTATTTGAGGTTTACTATACAGACAAACCAAAAGCTTTTATTGATATTATTTCAAAGAACAAAGATGATTCAATTGAGAACATTATTCACATCCTAAGACAAAAAGGTAAAGAACAACCTACACTGATTAAAAAAACAAAAGTAGTAACATACACACTTAATCAACTCAAGCAGTACAATACGTTTTTAAATGAGGAGATAAAATCATGAATACAATTGTTACAACTTCATTGTACCTAAAACTACCTTATCTAAAAACAAACTATACTTCATTGATTCAAGAAGCCAAACAAACCAACATGACCTATGAAGAATTCTTAGAAAGCTTCCTAAACAGGGAGTGTGAACAAAGAAAAAATAATGGCATTAAAACTCGATTGAGAAAAGCCAAGTTTCCAGTAAAGAAATACTTAGAAGATTTTGATCGTAGTAAGTATGATAAAAAGTATTGGCAAACATTTGATGAGTTAGAAACCTTAGCCTTTATTAAAAAGAAGGAGAACGTAATTTTAATTGGCACTCCAGGTAGTGGTAAGTCCCACTACATGACAGGTTTAGCAATAAAAGCCATTATGGAGGGTATGGCAGTTTTGTTTGTTTCTGTTCCAAATCTGATCATTGAATTAAAAGAAGCATTAAATCAAAGACAACTAACCTGGTACAAAAAGAAATTTGAAAAGTATGACATTGTCATATTGGACGAATTAGGGTATATATCCTTTGACAAATCAGGAGCAGAGATGCTTTTTAACTTATTATCTAACAGAAATGATAAGGGTTCAATAATGATTACATCTAATTTAACATTTGATCGTTGGGGAGAAGTATTTCAAGATTCAGTATTAACAGGAGCACTTGTAGATCGTTTAGCATACAAAGCTCATATATTGGATCTTTCAAGAGAGACAAGTTATCGTTATGAAGAAACAGTTGCATGGTTAAAAAAGAAATAGTAAACTGGCCCCTTTTTCAACTGAAATTCTGGCCCGTTTTTGAGTTGACAAATACACTAGATGAGGACCTGTCGCTATTACCATTATTTATACCCCATTAACGCGTTTCAATCCCTTATAGGCTAGATGA
>JAGLCW010000190.1 GCA_023146045.1 Caldisericia bacterium | reverse complement strand
AATGGAGAATGCTAATGGCTAAATGTGAAGTAGATAACTTAGTTAAAAAATTATATACAGATAAAAAATATTCTAAAATAATTTCAAGACGGCAAATTAAAGCCTTAACAGCATTGGTTCTCGCAGGTAAAACTCGAAAAACAGATCTTGAAGCATTTACTATTAAAGAGACACGTTTTAGACATGAGCCTGGCTATGCAGCACAGCAAGAAGCTATAGCACTTAAAGATCAACAAGAAAAAGAGAAACGTCAAAAACCTAAACCTATAGTTATTGATGAAAGCAAGATGGAAAATAGACGAGGACCTAATTCTGAATCAACAAACCACACTGGTGGAGCTTATGGAGCTGATGGATTATGGGCAGACATGCTTAGAGTATTTGGTGTTGTAAATAACCATTATAGACCAGAACAAGATGGTCCTAGAGCTAAGAAAATTAATAAACTAAAATCAGCAGGAGATAGTATTATTGTTGTCACAGACAATGAGCTTGCAGAAGGTAAAAGACTAAACGGACTTCTTAAAAATGGTACACATGACATGAACAATAGAAATCTTGTTCAGGTATATAATTCTGATACTGTTTTTGCTGTTGCACCAATTTCTAATGGCAAAGTTAATGGTGGCACTGGTTCTGCAACAAGATTAGCAGAATCACTTAATAAAGAAGTATTTGTACTTAATACCAATGATGAAAAGTGGTATAAATCTACCGATGGAATTTATGAACCAATAGATTATCTTCCAAAAATGGAAGGAAACTTTGCTGCTGTAGGTACGAGAAAACTTGAAACATATAAAATAGAGGATAAAGAAACTGGCAAGTGGGATAAAGACTCAGAAATTCTTGATAATGCTGATGCACTTCTTTCTGTGATGAAAGAAACAGTAGAGGCATCATTTAGTGAAGAAGAAGATACTGGAGTTCCTTGGGAAGAGCCTAAAATTGATACTGATCCAAAATATGAATTATTTAAAGATACTTTTGCAAACGAAGGTCAGAGAGAAGCACTTGATGCACTTGATGAGTTCATAAAAGAGGATGCTGGTTCTAGTACAATACTATTAAAAGGTCGTGGTGGAGTTGGTAAAACATCTATTATTGCCAAAGCAATTACAAATTCAGGAGTACCAGAACACAAAGTTATTTATGTAGCACCAACGAACAAAGCTACAAAAGTGCTCAAGAGCATGAATAAAGATTCTCGGAGTGCACACCTTACTGTTGCACAATTATTATCATACAGACTTGATAATGGAAAGCTTGTAAAATTGAGAGACAAAAGAGGAGTGGAAAAGGAAAGTAAGATTGTTGGAGATATGTTCAATCCTACTCCAAAAGTTGTTATCATAGATGAAGCATCTATGCTAACAGAAGCAATTTTAGAAGAGATCAATAATGAAATTATTAAATCATCTGAGAATGTTAAGATTATCTATATGGGAGACAATGTACAACTTCCTCCAATTAAAGATGCAAATTTCCAATATGAAAGTGCAGTATTCTCTAAACATCAAGGTAAAGACAGACTTGAATTAACTGAACGAATGAGACAAAAAGCTAAATCTCCAATCCTTCCTATTACTGATGAACTTGCTGATGCAATTGAAAGCAGAGTAAAAGATGGAAAGCTTGTCAAGGGTAAAGAATATGACTATAAATTCAATGCTAAAGATGAAATTACTACTGATGAAAACGGAGAAGAGCATGGTGTAAAATACATGCAAGATACAGATAGTGCACTTAAAGAATTTATTAAGGAACTAAAAAAAGATCCTGAAAATACTCGATGGATAATGTTTAACAACAATGATCATAAATTGGGAGCAGAAAAAACCAAAAAAGTCAGAAGAGAACTTTTTGGTAAAATTGCAGATACTGAAAGCATTATCGTTGGTGAGCAACTATATGTAGATTCTCCTTTGTTTGAAGATGAAGAATCACTATTCTCAACAGGTGATGAACTCACTGTTAAGAAAATCACAAAAGATGTAGATACAACTGTTAAAGTAAAAGTATGGAATGGCAAAGGATATACTGTAAAACTTATTCCTGTCAACGTAGATACTATAGAAGTAAAAGACAATTTAAGTGGTGATATTACTACCGCACCTATAATTAATGAAATTACAATTATGTCATTGTCAAAAGATCATAAAGTGCATGCAGCAAAGATCAAACAGCAATTGTTGAAAACAAGTCCAGCCTATATACTTACAAGTCATAAATCACAAGGTTCTACTTATAAAACAGTATATTCTGATCTTGGAAATATTCTAAAATATAAGAAAGTTGAACGCATGCAGTCAGCATATGTTGCAACAAGCAGAGCATCTCAGAAATTAGTAATGGTAAGTGCACCGAAAGACTCATTGAAAGATACAAGAGAATACACTGGTTCTATAAACATTTGGTCAAATGAAAAGAATGGCTTTAAAAAACTCAGTAATCTCAATGCTGGTCCATTTATTGCAACTGATGAAAAGACAGGCGACAAGACTGAATTTGCTACTATAGAAGGAGCATATCAATACGCAAAAGCAATAATTGCCGGGGATAGTGCCGTTGCAAAAGAAATACTGGATATAAAAAGTGGTGCCAGAGCAGGGCTTACGGCACAAAAACTTGGACAAAAAGTTAATTTCAAAGATAATGATACAACTGCCTGGGATATTGGTAGAAGTAAAATAATGGAAGAGATCCTTACGGAACACTATACCAATAATGATGAAGCCAAAAAGCTATTATTGGATACAGCAGGTAAAAAATTAACACATATTGGTGGTAGAGAAGGTTATTGGACAAAAGAATTTCCAAGACTATTAATGCTTACCAGAGATGAACTAGAAGAAAGTACGGATGAAGATGCAACATATAGCAAAGATGATCAAAAGATCATTGATTTGCTTCATGCAACTGATATTTCAAGAGTAAGCAAAACATCAAGTGAAGTATGGGTTATGCGTAACAGACAGAAAGGTACTAATTTTGGAAATCCATTCTATGTAACTGATGATATTAAAAATCCTAAACCAGGTGACATGAAGGTTGATGGTTCCGATAATGCAACATTAATGTACTATAAGTGGATTACAGAAAATATACTTCCAGATGGTGCAGATAAAGAAGCACTTGATAAAAGACGAAATGCTATCATCAAAGGACTTGATGAGATTAAAAATGCCAA